>CAXMQD010000517.1:0-3180 GCA_964194965.1 uncultured Acidimicrobiia bacterium
CGCGGAACCGGCGCAGGTCCTGGCGCGAACCTTCGAGGTCGATGTCGCCGGCGCGCAGGGCTCGATCGAGCGAGACGTGGCCGAGCCAGACTTCGACCAAGGAGCGCAGCTTGGCCGAGAGGTAGAGGTCGACCTCGAAGCCCGGGTCCTTGGCGCAGAGGTCGGCCTCACCGCGGTCGAAAACGATCCAGTAGCGGCGGCGGTTGCTCGGGACGCCTGGAAATTCGAAGCGGACAGTGAAACGCCGGTCCTCGGGCATGCCCTCGGCGGTTACGCTGCTGCGGATGGCCCACATGAGAAGATCCGGGTCGAGGTTCTCGTCCGCGACCAGATCGCTCCGCGACCAGCGCTGGGCCCACAATCCCATGCCCTCGACGATCGGAAACAGCTCCTTGCCGGCCTCGGTCAGATGATACTCCCAGCCGCGCCCTTTCTTGGCCGGGCGGCGCTCGATGATCCCGGCGAACGCCAGTTCCTTCAGTCGCCGTGACAACAGCGAGGACGACATGCGCGGCACGCCGCGCTGCAGATCGTTGAATCGCACGCTGCCGGACAACAGCTCGCGCACCACGAGCGGCGTCCAGCGCTCGGCCAGAATCTCCGCCGCGCGTGACACCGGGCAGAACTGCCCGTATCCCCTCTTCTCCACCATGCGGAGAAATATAGTGGAAAATCAGCAAGTTCAGCAACTGCATATCTTGCAGTTGTTTGAGAATGCCGGCCGCGCCAGATTGGGTTCGACAGTCAACCCCGAACGGAGACCGACGTCATGACCAATACCATCGACCTCCAGGCGATCCTGGATGACCTGGGCCCTGGCCTCGCGGAAGCCGTCACCCAACGCGACGCCAAGGACGCCTTCGCCGCCGAGAACTATACCGCCCTCAAAGCGCGCAAGGTTTTCTCGGCCATGGTACCGAGCGAGCTTGGCGGCGGCGGCGCCAGTTACAGCCAAATGTGCGCCTTCGTGCGCGGACTGGCGCGTCACTGCAGCTCGACCGCGCTGTCGCTATCGATGCACCAGCACCTGATCGCCGCCGCGGTGTTCAACCACCGCAACGGCAAGCCGGGCCAGAAGCTGCTGGAAAAGGTCGCCGATAAGGAATTGGTCCTGATCAGCACCGGCGCCAACGACTGGCTCGGCTCCAACGGCGAGGTGGAAAAGGTCGAAGGCGGCTACCGGGTCAGCGCCCGCAAGCCCTTCGCCAGCGGCTCGCCCAGCGGCGATATCCTGATTACTTCCGCGCCCTACGAGGACCCGGAACAAGGTTGGCAGGTGCTGCACTTCCCGGTGCCGATGGCGGCCGACGGCGTCTCCCTGGCCGGCGACTGGCACACGCTCGGCATGCGCGCGACCGGCTCCGAGACCGTGGCGCTCGACGGCGTCTTCGTGCCCGAGGAAGCGGTGGTTCTGAAGCGCGACCGCGCCGCCTATCACCCGGCCTACAACGTGATCCTCACCGTGGCCCTGCCGCTCATCGTTTCCGCCTATCTGGGTGTCGCCGAGGCGGCGGCCGATATCGCCCAAGGCATGGCGCGCAAGCGCGGCCACGATACCTCCGCGCCCTATTTGCTGGGCGAGCTGATCAACCTTCTGACCACGGCCCAGTTGGCCCAGGAAAGCATGGTCGCGATCGCCAACGACTGGAATTTCGAGCCGGTGACCGAGACCGCCAACGCCATCCTGGTGCGCAAGACCATCGCCGCCAAGGCGATTCTGGCGACCGCGGAGAAAGCCCTGGAGACCGCCGGCGGCGGCGGCTTCTACCGCCGGGCCGGGATCGAGCGCCTGCTGCGCGACGCCCACGGGCTGCAGTTCCATCCGCTGCCCGAAAAGCGCCAGCAGCACTTTACCGGACGCTTTGCCCTGGGCCTCGACCCGGTCGGCGAGGGCACCGAATCGCGGCTGAAGACGGCGGCGGAGTGAGCCGCGCAGGCCGCACGGATTAAGGAGGAACGCCATGTTGCGCGATCGTTTTCTCGACGCCATGAGCCAGGCCGCGGCGACCGTCTCGGTGGTCACCACGGATGGATCCGCGGGCCGGGCCGGGGTCACGGTGAGCGCGCTGTGCTCGGTCTCCGCCGAGCCGCCGACGCTGCTGGTCTGCATCCACCACAAGAGCCCGGTTTGCGCGGCGGTCCGGGACAACGGCCGATTCTGCGTCAATCTGCTCGGCGCGGACCAGTCGCCGATCTCCGACAGCTTCGCCGGGCGCCTGCCGGTGCTGGGCGGCGACAAGTTCGCTTGCGCCGAGTGGCGCGAGCTCGCGACCGGCGCGCCGGCGCTGGAAGGCGCGCTGGTGGCGCTCGACTGCCGCGTGGCCGGCCACCAACGCCAGGGCAGTCACCAAGTCTTTTTCGGCGAAGTCGCCGCGGTCGCGCTCGGCGCCGGCGCGCCGCTGATCTACGCCCAACGCGCCTACCGCAACCTGGGCACTGCTTTGGACACCCTCGCCCCGGCGGCTTAAAACACGTTCCGCTAACGCGGAATCGCACCGGCCCGCTCCCCCTCCCGGCCACCCATGAGCATACGATCCCGTGGGTGGCCGGGAGGGGGAGCGGGCCGGTGTTGCCACTTGAACGATTGACGCCTTAAAACACCCCGGCCTCGAGCCCGGCGGCCATGAGCATGCCGAGCTCCTCGCAATCGCCGGGGAAGGTTTCTTGCCATTCGCCGCGGCAGAGCAGCGGTTCCTGGACCGCGCGCCATCCCAGGCCCGTGACGATGGTCTCGACCGCGCGCCGGGTGCCGGTGCCGTCGTGCCCGGCGCGAATATAGAGCGCGTAGGACAGGCCCCGGGTCCGGTCCAGGCAGGGATAGTAGATGCGGTCGAAGAAATCCTTCAGCGCGCCGCTCATGTAACCGAGGTTCTCGGTCGTCCCCAGCACCAGCGCGTCCGCGCCGAGCACGTCGGCCGGCCCGGCCTCCAAGGGCGGCAGGTGCCGGACCGCGACGCCGTCGATCTCCGGGTTGCGGGCGCCGCGCAGCACCGCCTCGGCGAGCCGAAGCGTATTGGCCGAGGGCACGTGGGCCACGACGAGGAGCTGTTTTTCGGGCATCGCGGGACCTGAGTCGCGCAACCGGCGCCGCCGGTCAAGCCCGTTTCCGCCACCTGTTGCGCCCAAGCGCCTTGCCCGCGCGCCCACCCGGCCCTAGGTATTAACTAGGTTCTCCACGTC
>CAXMQD010000518.1:0-6107 GCA_964194965.1 uncultured Acidimicrobiia bacterium
TGTCCTGCTGGTCATAGCAGCTAGCGCGACCCTCTGGCTGAAGCCCTGGGAACCACGCGAAGATCCGGTCTCGGTCGAGACCATGGCCTTTCCGCTCCCCGACAAGCCGTCCATCGCGGTGCTGCCATTCACCAATCTGTCCGACGACCCGAACCAGGAATATTTTGTCGATGGCATGACCGAGGACCTGATCACCGATCTGGCGAAGATCGAAAGTCTCTTCGTGATCGCCCGGAATACGGTCTTTACGTACAAGGGACAATCCATCGTTGTGCCGGACGTGGCCAGGGAACTGGGCATCAGGTATGTGCTGGAGGGAAGCGTGCGGCGGGTTGGCGATGTGGTTCGCATCAATGCCCAGCTCATCGATGGCGTCAGCGGCGCACATATTTGGGCGGAGCGCTATGACGGGACGCTCGCCGATATTTTTGCCCTGCAGGACGAGGTCACGACTGAGATCGTCGCGCAACTCCAGATCACCCTCACTCCTGACGAGCAAAACCGTCAGAACAGGAAGGACACCGACAATCCCGATGCTCATGACGCATATCTGAGAGGCTGGCAGCTGTACCGTCGCTATACGCCGGAGGATTTCGTCGAGGCTATCCCCCATTTGGAGCGGGCCGTCGAACTCGACCCGAATTATGGTCGAGCCTGGGCGACACTCGCCTCCATCTACTGGATCACCTATCGAAAGAGTTATGCTTGGTCTCTGATCGTGCATCCTAACAGGGACAACTGGGTTTCGTGGTTAGGAGCGCGCAGCAAAGCAGAGAAATATCTCGAACAGGCGAAACGGAACCCAACGCCGCTGGCGTACCAGGTCGAATCCCAGATTTGGTGGGATTATCGGCAATTCGACAAGGCGCTCGGTGAGGCGGACCAGGCCGTAACATTGGACCCGAACGATCCAGAAGGGCATCTGGCTATGGCTTGGGCCCTGATTTTCGCTGGGCGTGGCGAAGCGGCGATTACATCCGCCGAGAACGCATTACGGCTCGACCCTTATTTTCCGGTAAATTACCGTTTCGCGCTTGGAACCGCCCAGTTGATGTTGGAACGGTACACAGCGGCTGTGACGACGCTGAAAAGCGCTCTTGAACTCAACCCGGGAGAAATGGAAATACTAGCGCCTCTGGCAGTCGCTTACGCACAACTCGGCCAGAGAGAGGAAGCGAGGGCCGCACTACAAAGGTACACCGACTTTTGGATTCTTTATGCGCCAAGAGTTGATACACACATGAAATTTTGGCCGTTCAAACGCGAGGTGGATTTCCGACTCTTTGGCGGAGGCTTGGTTAAGGCGGGTCTGTGCTGCGAGGAGCAGCTAGAGGTGTATATTGGCAGCCTCCGCCAAGGCGGCACGCTGGAATAATTGCCGCACACGCGATGCCTCCTGCCGGCCCCTCTGATCGGTATTATCGGAAAATCAAATTTGCATTTCTGAGTTTGCAGCCTAGATTACCTGACATCACCCGCAACAATGGAAAATCCAGATGCCCGATCCTGTCCTCCTGGAAGTCTTCACGGATTACGTCTGTCCCTGGTGTTATTTGGGCGATAATCGGGTGAAAAAGCTCAAACGGAACTACGACATCACCGTCCGATTGGTGCATTTCCCGCTGCACCCGGAAACCCCGGCCGAAGGACGGACGCTGCTGGATTTATTCGGCGGTGGACCTGAAAATATCAAAGCCAAGAACACACGCATGAAAGGCCTTATGGAGACGGAAGGTCTTCCCTATAGCGAGCGCAGCCACACCTATAACAGCCGTCTTGCCCAGGAAATCGGGACCTGGGCCGAAACCCAGCCGGGCGGCAACGCCATTCACGACAAGTTTTTCGAAGCCTATTTCGTCGACCGCCGCAACATCGGCGATGTTGACGTGATCATCGACGTCGTGAAATCGGTCGGGCTCGATGAGCAGGAGGCCCGGGCCGTGCTGGCCGAGCGCCGCTTCGAAGCCGCCGTTGACGCCGACTGGGAAAAATCGCGCAGCTACGGGGTCACGGGCGTGCCGACCTTCGTCAGCAACGGCCAAGGCTTGGTGGGCGCGCAGCCGTACGAAACTTTGCAGCAGCTTATGGCCAAGACTGGCGCGGAGCGGCGGAGCGGTTAGAACCTGCGTCGCCGTCTCCGCATAACCGCCGCGGCGTAGGCCGCGCGCCCCCCCCTTGCGCTTACACCCCCGCCGCGAGGCCGGCGTCGTAGCGGGTTTGTGCCTGATGGAACACGGCGCGGGTGTATTCCATGTCCCAGGGCTGTTCGGTCAAGGATTCGTGGTCCCACTGGCTGCGTTGCACCGGCGGGTTGAAGAAATCGCCGCCATAGACGTGGAGCGCGCTGGTCAGCTTGGTGATCGGATTGGCCACGGAATGGATGATGTCGCGGCCCAGGGTCGCCACCTGGCCGGTTCCCATGGAGTCCGCGCCGGCGGCTTCGATGCCTGGACCCGCGCCGTTGCCGGCATTGCTCGCCGTGGCGGGCAGGCGGCGCCAGAACAGGTTGTCCTCGCGCCCGCTGTAGATGCCGATCACCGCGAACATGTTGTGATTGTGCGGCAGCAGGGTCATGCAGGGCGCCCAGACGAAGTTGATCACCGTCGCGTCCGCGCCGCTATAGAGCGTATTGACGCCGGCCTGGCTCGGCTCGCCCAATTCGGAGATGATGCCGGCGGGGTTGCCGACCGCCTCCAGCACGACCTCGCGCACCGCCTTCTGTCCGTCCCGCACCGCCCGCCGGCAGTCCTCGACAAAACGATCTTTTTCGAACATCACGCGCGCTCCTTTCCCACCCAGTCTAACAGCTCGGCAAGTCTAGCGCAGCGGTGGTCCGCGCTCTAGGGGGTCTTTGGGGTGTTTCAGGGGCCCCGCTACTTCGGCAGCTCGCCGCGGGTGGCGTAGGCCAGCGCCTGGACCACCTGGGCCGGGTCGCGGGCGACGGCCTTGGCGGCGCCATCGACCTCCTTGAGGGCGTGGTCGTGCTCGGGCGGGTGCAAGGTGATAATGGGCTTACCCAGCGCCGCCGCGTAGCCGGCCTCGAAGGCCGCGTTCCACTGCTTGTATTTCTCGCCGAAGCGCACCACGACCACGTCGGCCTCGGCGAGCAGGGTGCCGGTGCGCAAGGTGTTCAATTTCGCGGAACTATGATCGTGCCAGAACGTGCTGCCCTGGGGCCCGAAGATCGCCGCGGCGCAGTCGTCGGAGTCGGCGTGGACCGTGACCGGCGCGGTCAAGCGGACCGGCAGGCCCGCCGCCGCGACGCCTTGCGCGATTCGCTCGCGCCAGTCGCTGTGGATTTCGCCGGACAGATAGACGGTCCAGGTTTTTTCGCTCATGGATTGCCTCGTGGATTTCTGTGGGGGCGCGCAATCTACGCTAGGCAAGGCCGGGCCTCAAGGGCGCGGCCGCCGAGCGCGTAATTCGGCTTACTCCGGCGCTTGGTAAAGTTCGCTCGCCACGCCCAGATAGCTGTCCCAGGCGAACCAATAGGCAATGTGGCCCGGGACCCGGGCCAGACGCGCGCCGCCGGGGCCGAGCAGGGCTGCTTCGGTCACTTGCCACGGCCCATCCGGACCCGTGAGCCGATTGTCTTCGCTCGCGGCCTCGAAGCGGCGTTCGCCGCGGTCGTAGGCCCGGACGCTGCGGCTCCCGGCGTCGCCGATCAAGACCACCGCGCGCGGTCCCACGGCGTCGTTGATAACCGGCCGCTCGGCGAAGGCCGCGAGCGGCCAGGCCTTGGCCGCGCCGACCTCCCGAATTCCGAAGACGTAGTCCTTCCGGCGCAACCGCGTCTCGTCGGCCCGGGCCGGGAACATCAGCTCCGGGCTGCCGAAGTACTCCGCGTAGACCACGCCCGAGCCGTAGTCGCGCTGGTGGCCGGTGTCGAGGGCGAGCACGCGGGTCTCCGGATGCGCCGCGCGCCACTTCGCCCAAGTGACGATCACCACCGGGCGGATCGCGAGCGCGATGTCGCTGCCGACCAGGGGGCCGGCCACCGGCTGCCCGGTGAACTGGTTCCAGAGGCTGTCGGTCTCGCGGTCGAACATCAACTTGTTGGACCGAGAGAGCAGCCCCGAGGAGCCGAACACGAAGGGTTTTTCGCGGCCTTGGACCCGGGTCTCGAATAGGATGCCCGAGCCGCACAAGGTGCAGTAGGCCAGCGCCACCGGCACGCCGCCGATGACCTCGTTGAACATTTCATGCCAGCCCATGATGCGCAAAGGATAGGCGCGCGCGTCGCCGGCGATCTCGACACCGAACACCAGGTCGTCGCCGCGCAGGTAGTCCGCCTCGGCCGCCGCGATGAGCTTGGGGTCGTCGAGCGAGGGAATGCCGTCCACCGGAACGCCGCCCCAAGTGATCTCCTCCAGGCGGATTTTCATGTTTGCGGACGCCGCCCAGTCGTCGCGGAAGAAGCGCAAGAAATTCGGGTCGATGCGCTGCAGGACATCCAGCTTGACCGCGGCGAAGCTTGGGTGCGGCACGATCTCCGGGTGCGCTTCCTGCCACAGCATCCAGTCGAACCAGCCGAGCGCGGCATGGCCGGTCAGCGCCTCCAGGGCCTGGGAGAGCTCCCAGGAGGTCTGGCGGCGGTAGCGCTGCGCCAGGATCATGACGGCGGCCGCGTCGAGCTTGCCGCGCGCTTGCAAGGCGGCCAGGGCGTTTTGGAAATCGGCCTCGGGACCCAGGACCAGCGCCCGGCTGTGGCGCGCCACGGCTTCGTCTTCGGTTTCGGCCAAAGCGCTTCCGGCGGCGCCAAGGCCGGCAAGCGTGAACACCAAAATCAGCGCCGGCGCGGCTAGGCGCCCAAGTCTCCAACTCAACAGCTCCATCGGACCGTTCCTCCCAAGTTGCCCGGTTCCCTGAATAACAAAGGCTGCCGCCGCGTGGTTCATGGGTCACGCCATCGTGCCAGGAAGTTACCCGCCGTGAGGCGTCGGCGACAGCAGCGCCGCCTAGCGGGCTGTCTGCCCGCCGCGGTTCGTCCGAGCGATTTCTATGGGTCGCTATTAACGAGATTTGGTTTTAAACGGGCCTGGATGGCGGCCAAAACCTCGTCGAGCGGGGCGTCGAGCGTGCCGTGGGGGATGCGCATCTCCGGCATGCGCGCCAGGCGGTTCGCGCCCAGCGATTTTCGCTCGGCTTCCGGCAGGCCGGCCAGAAATCCGTCCGAGTCGTGCAGGCGCAGGGCGACCAAGGCCTGCAAGCGGCTGCCGCTGGTATAGGCATCGTCGAACGCCGCCCAGGGAACCGGTCGGATGTTCCAATCCCGGAACCAGATGCCGTCGGAATCGAGCACCATGCGCGCCCGGGTATCGCGCGCGTTACGCCAGGTCACGGCCAGCATGATCGCCGACAGGGCCAGAACGACCCCGCCGACCAGCTCGGCGTCACGCACCGCGGTTCCGGCGAACAGCACGGTGCCCAATCCGATCAGCGCCAGCACCGCGCCGAGCAGAATGCCGTGCTGGACCCGGATGCGGGACGCGCGAAACTCCCTGCGCTCGCCGTTCGTCATCTGCTCTCGCTTGCCTTTCTGCCGCGGCATGGCTGGGTCCAAGAAAAAGGGCACCGGGTCGTAAGCCCGGTGCCTTCACCGAATTTTCCCCAGAAATCTGCGGGTTTCAGTCTACCGTTTGGCGAAATTGGCACCCGATTGGCACCCTGCTACTTAGAAAGGGCAGCGTCAATCACCGCTGCGGCCTGGTCGTCGGTGTTGGTGAACAGGTGCGAATAGGTGCTGAGCGTGAGGGCAGGGGAGGCGTGCCCCAGACGGCGGCTCACGGTGACGACATCGATGCCGGCGGCGATCAAGGCCGAGGCGTGGCTGTGCCGCAATGAGTGGAACGTGGATTTAGGTAGAACACCTCCTGTTTCAGTAGGTGCTCTCCACTTTTGCGAAGCAAGACCAATGCGGGCCGAATGTATTTGGGAGGGGTGTGACCGGAGTACCCCATTTACGGAGATGAGGCCGCCCGACTGGCATAACCTGATCGTTTATTGGAGCCCGTTTCCGGACCCTAATACGACCATGGGAGATATTGTCACTGGGCCGTCCTGCTACCGTGACGCCATATTGTGCCCCGAGCACGCGAAGGAGCTGG
>CAXMQD010000519.1:0-3551 GCA_964194965.1 uncultured Acidimicrobiia bacterium
CATGGGGAAGTCCGCAATTTTTGACGGATGCCAAGCATCATGTACCGACAGCACGCGACAGACACCAAGCTTATACTGGTTGTTCGATTCAATTTTGCGTCACGATAAATTGAAACGGCTGCCCGATCTACCGACTGCGTACAATCGCGAGGAAGCGCGCGCAATTATGAGAAACATCCGTGAATTATTGACATAGATGCGTTGCGGAATTCCCATGGCATTTCGGAGGAACTTTGGGAACAACGCAGGGTTTATGGGGATACCTCACTTGATCCTGCACCCAGCACGTCGCCTCAAACTTGGTTCCCAAACCTAAAACGGACCGGGGGGCGTTTGGATTGAGGATGAACTACTGGCATCAGGTGATGCCGGTGCGCTCAGTAACGCACGGTGTGGCGTAAAGCGGCGCGCGGCACGTTCCACTGGCCACCGCCTCGCCGCCGAAGGAAATGCCACTGCGCTGGTCCGATTACGTAATCCCGCACCTGCTGTCCTCCCGCCGCTCCCGTGCTAAACTGAGCACGCGTTCGAAATTCCGCGAGGCCCCGCCATGATCTTCCGGCAACTGTTCGAGAGCGTGTCCTGTACGTACACCTACCTGCTGGCCTCCCGGCGCGGCGGGGAGGCGCTGATCATCGATCCGGTGTTGGAGAAGGTCGACCGCTATCTCCAGCTTCTGGAGGAGCTCGACCTCAAGCTGGTCAAGGCGCTCGATACCCACGTTCACGCCGATCACATTACAGGCATGGGCGCGCTCCGGGACCGCACCCGCTGCATTACCGTGATGGGCGCGGAGAGCCAGATCGACGTGGTCTCGCAGCGGGTCTCCGACGGCGATCCGATCGAGATCGAGGGTCTCAAGCTGACCGCGCTCTACACCCCGGGCCACACCGATGACTCCTATTGTTTCGTGATGGACGACCGGGTGTTCACCGGCGACACCCTGTTCATCCGCGGCACCGGGCGCACCGACTTCCAAGGCGGTAATTCCCGCGCCGGCTACGATTCGATCTTCAACAAGCTGCTGACCTTGCCCGACGAAACCCTGGTCTACCCGGGTCACGACTACAAGGGCGACACGGTTTCGACCATTGGCGAGGAGAAGGCGCACAACCCGCGCCTGCAGGTTGCCTCGGCCGAGGAATACGCCGCCATCATGGACAATCTCAATCTGCCAGATCCAAAACAGATGGACGTCGCGGTGCCGGCCAATCTGCGCCAGGGATTGTCCCTGGACGAGATCGAGGCGCGCGGCTGGTCGCTGACCTGCGCCCAGGCCCAGGCCCTGCTCGGCGGGCCGGAGATCGTGCTCGTCGACCTGCGCGACGCGGCCGAGCGCGAGCGCCACGGCGAGATTCCGGGCTCCGCCCACGCGCCCTATCCGGAGCTCGACCAGAACGTCTGTCCGGGCGGCCTGCTCCAGCAGTTGGCCTCGGCGGCCGGCAAGCGCCTGGTGTTCTACTGCGCTTACGGCGAGCGCTCGGCCATGGCGGTGCAGGCGGCCCAGGAAGCCGGCCTGACCAACACCTGCCACATCAAGGGCGGCCTCGATGCCTGGAAGAAGGCCGAAGGGCCGGTCGAGGGCGGGGGCGGCCGGCAGGCGTAGAAAGGATACGATGCACGACTTGGTATTCCGCGATGCCCGGATCTTCGACGGCAGCGGGGCGGCGGGGACGCTTGGCGATCTGGCGGTCGCGGGCGGGCGAATAGCCGAGCTGGGCCGCGGCGTCGGCGCGGGTCGAGAAGAGATCGATGCCGAGGGTCTGGCGCTGATGCCGGGCATCATCGACAGCCACACCCATTACGATGCGCAAGCGACCTGGGATCCGGCGCTGACGCCCTCGCCCAGCCTCGGCGTCACCACCGTGGTGATCGGCAACTGCGGCTTTACCATCGCGCCGTGCCGGCCCGGCGATCGCGACCTGACCCTGCGCAACCTGACCCACGTCGAGGGCATGTCGCTGGAGGTGCTGCGCCAGGGTGTGGCCTGGGATTTCGAGAGCTTTCCGGAATACCTGACGGCCTTGGAGCGGCGCGGCGCGGCGCTCAATATCGCGGCCTTCATCGGCCACTCCTCGCTGCGCACCTGGGTCATGGGAGCGGCAGCGGCCGAGCGCGCCGCGACCGGGACCGAGATCGCCGAGATGCGGGCCATCGTCCTGGAAGCCATGGCCGCCGGCGCGATTGGCTTCGCGACCTCGACCGCGGGCCAGCACAACGGCGAGGCTGGCGTGCCCATGCCGTCGCGGCTCGCCGATGACACCGAATTGCGCGCGCTGGTCGGTGCCTTGGGCGCGGCCGGGCGTGGCATTTTCATGCTGACCAAGGGCTCGGGGACCACGGTGAGCTTCCTGGAGAGCCTGGCGGCGGAGAGCGGCCGGCCGGTGATGATCGCGGCGCTATTGCACAACTCGACCCGGCCCGAACAGATCTTCGAGGAACTGGCCGCGATCGGCGCGGCGCAGGCGCGCGGTCACCAGCTCTACGGCCAGGTCTCCTGCTGCCCGCTGACCATGGATTTCACGCTCCGCTCGCCCTACCTCTTCGAGGGCCTGCCGGGCTGGAAACCGGCCATGGAAGCCGAGGGCGCGGCGCTGAAGGCGGTCTACGCCGATCCCGGGTTCCGGGCCGGCATCAAGGCGGACCTGGAAAACTCGGAAGCCGTGCGCCTGTTCAACGGCGAGTGGGACAAGCTCAACCTGCTGGAAGCGGCGACGTCCGAATACCGGGACCTGGAACATCGCGATCTGGCGGACTTGGCCGCGGCGGACGGCAAGCATCCGCTCGACTGGATGCTCGACTGCGCATTGGCCGAGAACCTGGACACGATTTTCACCGCGGTGTTGCTAAACTCCGACGAGGCGGCGGTCGGGCGCATGCTGCGCGATCCCCATGCCAGCATCGCGTTGTCCGACGCCGGCGCGCATCTGACATTCTTTTGCGATGCCGGCTTCGGGCTCTATCTGATGGGTCACTGGGCGCGCGAGCTCGGCGTCGTTCCGCTCGAGGAGGCGGTCTGGCAACTGACCGGCCGCCCGGCGGAGATCTTCGGCATTCGAAATCGCGGCCTGCTTCGGCCGGATTACGCCGCCGATCTGCTGCTGTTCGATCCCGCGACCGTCGGACGCGGGCCCAAGCAACGCGTCCACGACCTGCCCGGTGGCGCCCCGCGCCTGACCACCCCGGCCCAAGGCGTTCACGGCGTCTGGGTCAACGGCGTGAAAGTGGCGGACGCCGCCGGCGCGCGCGCCGACGCCGGTCAGCCGGGACGGGTGCTCAGGGAGTTCGCGGCGTAGGTCGCGGACTCATGAGTTACTGTTGCAAGCGGCGTCAGAGTTTCCAGTAGGTGGTACGATCTACTCTGATTTAAGGATTCGCCGATTGACTGAGTCCCGGCCATTGCCGGAGGTGTATAGGCAGAAAATTACCTTCTCGTCACGCTTGGATCCGACGGTCGCCCACTGGTCGCGCCCTTTGTTATCGGCTGACAACAGTCAATTATCTTATGGCACTTTTGAGAAATACTACTTTTCAAGTTTTTGTGACCGTAT
>CAXMQD010000520.1:0-4731 GCA_964194965.1 uncultured Acidimicrobiia bacterium
GAACTCGATTCCCCGCGCGGGCGCATCTATCTGATCAAGGACATGCTGGAGCGCGACCGCCCGGCGCCCGCGCGCCTGGTTACCCACGTCGACCGCTGCCTGTCCTGCCTGTCGTGCATGACTACTTGTCCCTCCGGGGTCCACTACATGCACCTGGTCGACCTCGCCCGCACCCGGATCGAGGCGACCCACACCCGGCCGCCGCTCGACCGGGCCTTGCGCGCGCTCTTGGCCTGGCTGGTGCCGCACCCGAACCGCTTCCGCCTGGCCCTGGCCGGCGCCTGGTTCGGCAGGCCCTTCGCCAAGCTGGCGCCCGGGCGCCTGAGCGCGATGTTGGCGCTGGCGCCGCGCACCTTGCCCCGCCGCTCGCCCGTCGACCGGCCCCAGGTGTTCGCGGCGGAAGGCCCACGCCGGGCCCGGGTCGCGCTCTTGACCGGCTGCGCCCAGCAGGTCCTCGCGCCGTCCATCAACGAGGCCACGGTACGGCTCTTGACCCGCCACGGGGTCGAAGTGGTAGTGACCGAGGGTGTCGGCTGCTGCGGCGCGCTGACCCACCACATGGGCCGCGAGGCCGACGCGCTGACCTCGATCAAGGCCAACGTCGCGGCCTGGAACCGCGAGGCGGAGGCCACGGGGTTGGACGCCATCGTGATCAATGCCTCGGGCTGCGGTACCACGGTCAAGGACTACGGCTACATGCTGCGCAACGACGCTGACTGGGCGGAACCGGCGGCCCGGATCTCGGCGCTCGCCCAAGACGTCTCGGAGTTTTTGACCGGCCTCGGCCTCGGCGCGCCGGTGCGCGAGACCGGGCTCGCGATCGCCTATCAGTCGGCCTGCTCGCTGCAGCACGGCCAGAAAGTCACGGCCGAGCCCCAGGCGCTCCTGTCCGCCGCCGGTTTTATCGTTACGGAGGTGCCGGAGGGACATCTCTGCTGCGGTTCGGCCGGCACCTACAATATCTTGCAGCCTGAGCTCGCCGGGCGCCTGCGCGACCGCAAGCTGGCAAATATCGAGAGCCTGGCGCCGGATGCCATCGCAACCGGCAACATCGGCTGCCTGACCCAGCTCGCCGGCGAAACAAAAATCCCCATGGCCCACAGCGTCGAATTTCTCGACTGGGCCACCGGCGGTCCGCTGCCGAGCGCGCTCAAGCACCTCGACCTCGACGCCGCGCGCGCGAGGACCAGCGCGGCGCGGGCGGCGGAGTAGGGCAGGCTATTTCGGCTTCGGGGTCGAGTTCTCCGATATCCACCGAGCCAAGGCGCCCTCATCGATCTCACTGGCGGCGAGGCCCATGATCATCGTCACCACCTCGACTTCCGGCGGGCGGAAGTCGTAGCCGTTGAGATCGAGGAACACGGCGGCGGCCAAGGCTCCCGCCCGCTTGTTGCCGTCCACGAAGGGATGGTTCTTCACGATCCCCGCGCAAACAGCGGCCGCGAGATCGAAATGGCTGGGGTCGTCTCCGTAGGCATAGAGGTTCCTCGCGCGTTCCAGACCGCTCTCCAGCAGGCCCCCATCACGCAAGTCGGCCGAGCCACCAAAGCGCGCGATGCCCTCGGCGTGCAGTGCCCGAACGATGTCGATCGTGAGCCATTTCGGCTCCATCAACCTTCCGCCAGCTTCTTCATAGCGTTGGGGTAGCGGCGCATGAACTTGCGGCCGGCTTCCAAAGCTTGCTCGAAGTCAGGGTCGAATTGGGTGAGCGACACGCCGTCGGGTGTGCGCACCGGGTAGAGCGTGTCACCCTCTCCGACTCCCAGTTCGGTCAGCAGGTCCTTGGGCAGCACGATCCCCAGGGAGGTGCCGATCTTGCGGATTTTCAAGGGCTTGGACATGGGGTGGTCGCCTTTCCGAAAGGGTATAAATAATAATAAACATTATAATATATGACCGCTGGAAATTCAAGACTGCGGGCCGTCCCACTCACCCGCCCGCCAGTCCGGCGATCGCCAGGCGTTGGGTTTCGACGGCACGGTCCCAGACCATGTCCTTCCAGTCGTCGGCGTCTTGATAGAAGGCCGCGCGGATCTGGTCCTTGATCGCCTGGCCTTTGGCCGAGCCGAGCTCGCCGTGGAGGTGCAGCCAGTTGTCGGCACGGAGCGCGAGCTTGACCTGTTCGGTGGGCAGGGTGCCGTATTCGATCGCGACCGCGGTCAATTCGGCCCCGGGCAGCGCCTCCGCCATGCCCAGGGAATTGACCCCGTGCAGCACCGTCGAAACCGAGGAGCCCAGGTAGGGCGAGGTGACGTCGCCGTCGTACCAGGCCTCGGCGCGCGCCAGACCATTCGATTTGGGCTGGTGCACGCAGATGCGCTCGCCATGGCCGCGTGGGCCGAGCCCGGTGTGATAGTCGATCACCGCGACCCGGCGCGCGCCGCCCAGGTTCTCGCGCAGGACGCGCACCATCACGCCGCGCGACCAGGTCTCGGCATTGCCGCCGTAGAAGATGCCGTCGGCGTGGTTGTACTGGCCGCCGGAGATCGCCTTCTGCAGCGCCCAGGCGCCGTGTTGCTCGCGGTAGGCCTCGATAATCCGGGCGGTTTCGGCGAGGCTGGCGTCGTCCCAGTCGCGCGGGCACAGGGCCGCGTGCAGTTCGTCGTAGCCTTGGTTCGTGGGATAGTCGCCGCCATGGGCGAGGAAGTTGCGGTTGAGGTCGACGTTGTCCTCGGTGACCCGGCGCAGCCAGGCGAAGCCGGAAGGGTTGATCGCATGGATGGCGAAGAGCGCGACCCCCGGCGGCAGCTCGCGGTGCAGGCCGGACTCGAACCAACCGGCCTGCACGCCCGAGCCGCAGAAGCCCTCGGCGCCGTGGGTCGCCGAGATCGTGACCAGCACGGCCTCGGCGTCGACCGGGCCGAACCACGCGGTATCCGTGCTGAGCGCCAGTCCGTTGGGGCCCGGAGCCGGGTTCGCGTGGCTTTCGCGCCGCGCGCCGGCGGCTTGGGCGGCCGCGGTGAACCGGGCCCGGGCCTCGGCGTAGTCGGCGGAAAAGTAGCTGCTGGCGGTCATGGCACTCCAGAAACCTTTTCTGTGCTCAGGCAAACGTGATGGCAACCGGGCGCTTCGCCCCTTGGGACTCCGGCCGCGTTGGGCCATAATTATGATTGTGAGAAGCTCGATCGCAATAGCCTTGGTGTTGGGTCTGGTTCTCGGCCTGGCGCTGCCGGCGGGTCCGGCCGCCGCGGACCAGGACGATCCGCGGCTCGAAGCCTTGTTCGCCCGGCTCAAGTCGGCGCCCAGCGCGCCCGCCGCCCAGGCGGTCGAGGCCTCGATCTGGCAGATCTGGCTCCAATCCGACGACAATGTCATCGGCCTCCTGATGGGGCAGGGCATAAATGCGATGTCGCGCAACGATATGCGGGCGGCGCTGGGTAAATTCGACCAGATTGTCAAGATCGCGCCAAATTTCGCCGAGGGCTGGAACAAGCGCGCGACCGTGCATTATCTGCTCGGCAACTACCCGGAATCCCTGCACGACATCGAAAAGACGCTGAATCTCGAGCCGCGCCACTTCGGCGCGCTCTCGGGCCGCGGTCTGGTGTTGCTGGAGTTGGACCAGCTTAAAGGCGCGCTCACATCCTTCGAATCGGCGTTGAAGATCTACCCCAAAGCGGCTGGCGCCAACCACAACGCCGAAGCCCTGCGCCGCGAGATTCAGAAGCACGAGATCTAGCCACACCTATCGGAGCGGTGGGGCCTGATTCCAGTTCACGCGCATGGCTGCCATGCGGGCTGGGGCGTTGCCGCCGGGCGTCAAGCCTGTAATCTGGATCGCGCGCGTATCCGGAGTAATCTTCCGTCATGTCCGAACCAGCCCGGCGTTCATCCGTCCTGGCGCCTGCCCTGGTGCTGCTCAGCGCCATGGTGGTGCTCGGCCTCAACATGGGTGTACGCCAAACCGGCGGGCTGTTCCTCGAGCCCATGACTCAGGACCTGGGCATCAGCCGGACCAGCTTCGCCCTCGCCATCGCGATTCAGAATTTGGTTTGGGGTATGCTGACCCCGATCGTGAGCGTGCTCGCCGATCGCTACGGCGCCGGCCGTTTGCTGGCGCTCGGCGGCGTCCTGTACACGCTCGGCCTGTTGATCATGGGCCTGGGCCAGAGCGAGTTCAGTCTGCACCTGGGCGCCGGCGTGTTCATCGGCCTCGGGGTCAGTGCCTGCGGCTTTCCGATGGTACTCTCGGCGGTGGCGCGCGCCTTTTCCGAGCGCCGCCGCAGCCTGGCGTTGGGGGTCGCGGCCACCGGCGGTTCGGTCGGCCAGTTCCTGCTGTTGCCCTTCACCCAGGTGACGATCGGCGAAATCGGCTGGCCCAACACGCTGATCGCGCTCGCCGCGCTCGCTTTTCTGATCGTGCCGCTGGCCGCGATGCTGACCGGAAAACCCGAAACGCCGGTGGGCGAAACCGCCTTCGGCGGCATCCGCGCCGCGATCGGCCAGGCCAGCCACCACCGGGGCTATCAGCTCCTGACCGGCGGCTTCTTCGTCTGCGGCTTCCACGTCGCCTTCATCGCCACCCACCTGCCGGCCTACATCAACACGCTGGAGTTCGATCCCCTGGTCGGCGCCACCGCGCTCAGCCTGATCGGTGGCTTCAACATCATTGGCGGGCTCTTGGCCGGCTACCTGGGCGGGCGATTCCGCAAGAAATATTTGCTCTCCGGCATCTATCTGGCGCGCGCGGTCGTGATCGCGCTGTTCCTGATCGGTCCCAAGACCGAGATC
>CAXMQD010000521.1:0-8604 GCA_964194965.1 uncultured Acidimicrobiia bacterium
CAGAGTGCGCGCACGGTGGCGCCAACTGTGGTTGGCGGCGAGGTTGGGATCGCTGTTGACCTGATCGAGGAGCCGATTGAGGCGCTTGCTCAGGGCCTGCGCCCGGTTCCCGTAACGATCTGCCGTGAGGTGTGGGAACAACCAGTCAGTGTTGCCCAGTCGGGCCTGGAGATCAGCGCGCACGGTCTTGTCGACCACGGGGATTGTGCGGACGCCCGCCTTCGTCTTGGCCTGCGTGATCTTGATCCAAGCCACTCCCTGATTGTCAACGCGAACGTCGCCCGGCGTGAGTTGTGCGGCCTCGTCGGCTCGCATGCCAGTGACGGCTTGAAGCCTCACCAGGGCCAGATCATCGGGCCTCTTGTTGGTGCTGCGTGAGACCAATTCGAGGTAAGCCCGCGCGTCGTCTTCGGAGATTGCCTCGCGCGTGGGCGCGTCGGCCTTGGCGGTCAGGCGTTGTCGTTCCCAAGGGCTACGGAAGTCGTCGGGAAGGTGGCCACGATCTGCCAGCCACTGCCAGAAGCCGGAGTAACTCGACATCATCCGGTTGACGGTCGCCACACTACGGCCAACAGCGAGGACATCGCGGACGAACTCACTGGCAACCTTGCGCGTGACCTCCTGCGCGGTCGGATGATGTTCGACCAAGAGGCGTAGGGCGCTGCGATGCATGTCCTGGGTCTTACGCGTGCTGGTCGCTTCCGACAGCCACGGCTCGATCAACGGCTCGATCTCGACGACTTCTCCGGTCGCCAACGTCCACAGTCGCCACGCGTCGGGCCACGTAGGGCTGGCCTCGCGGGCCTCTTCGGGGTCCAGCGTGCCTGACGGTGCTTGTGCCTGCCAGATGTCGTCTGCCCGTGCCTCGAGTTGGTCCCGGATCAGCCGCGTCTCGCGGTCGTTCTTGGCCTTCTTCAACATTTCACGCCAGACCGAGGCCTCGGCGGCGATCTCATCGTGGCCCCGCGCCAGCCGTATCTGGTCTTTCCAAACGGCTATGATGGAGCCCACCAGACGCTCGGCCTGGGCCTTGCTCTCGGTCTTCAAGGACTGCTTGAACTTGCGCTTGCCGAAGTGATTTCGGACGTCTGGCGGGACGTGCATCACTGCGTACCACCGCCTTCGTAGCCTCTGAATGTAGGCCATTTTATCACGTCTCCCTGGTCCAACGTTCTGGCCCTACAATTACGACAGCAACCCACTGAATACCAGGGAACATCTGACATTACGCTCGGCAAAAATCTCATCCCCTAGGGGACGCCACGACCTTCATCGAAGAGGCGGCCGTCGCGCTGGACTCGTTCGCGGAGGTCGGCGTTGCTCGCGGCCTTCTTCATACGGCGGCACGGCTTCTTGCGCTTCTTCGGATTTGCGCGGCCCAAGGCCCAAGCCGCCACGGTATCTACCGCGGCAGCGGTTGCGCCCATGAGGGCGATACGTCCTAAGACCTGAGTTTTCTCCCAAGGCGTGGGCCTCTTGGGATTTTCGTGACCGCAGTGATTTACGAGGTGCTATATCCAGATACGGTTCGGGGTAGGACAGGGAGAAACAATGGCTGACAATTCTATTCGATGATGATGTGACTGGTTATGACCGTCAGTGGCCGAATTAATCCGTCTTTATAGGCTATCGCAAAATAACGTAGGGAAATATTATCTCGTATTTCTTAACCATAATTGTTAACGTATTGAAACCGGTTTTCGTTCTGCTGTGTAACACGGCGGCCCGCTTGGGCGAGGGTATGCACTTGTGGGCGGGAGCACGGAAAATTATTGACGGGGGGATCTGACGCGGCGGTCCATCGACGCAATCGACCTTGAGACCGAAACCTTCGAGTGCGTGGCCATCACGGGTGCGGTGGATTCGGCGATTTCGATCGCCTGGGCGCGCAATCTGGTCCATTAGCCAGCGCCGGGGGAGACCGCCATTATCAGCAAACTTCAATGAAATCCGAAATGAAGGAAAAGTCCTTAAAGTACGTATTTGAGTTGCCCATCTTGGTGGCGATTCTGGCCCTCGCTTGCCCACCGATTGGGCAGGCTCAACAGTTGAAAACAGCGACGCTCGACGGGTATGCGGTCGAGTACGTCGATCAGCTTCAGGACTTCTCTGAAAAGGAAGACGCAGCCGTAAATTACGGACTCATCGAAGAGGTTGAAACGGCAATCGACCCCCTTGCTTTTGCTATTCAGAAGAACTTGATCGAGGACACCGATGATCTCGTATCTAGGCCCTACAATTATCAGGGCCGTCAGGTGGTGGTGACAGGTTCGGTGGTTCAGTTATTTTGGGAATACAGGCTCAAATCCAGATCCGGCCAAAACAAGATCGTTATCGATGTAGATGGTCTCAAGCAATCAGACCGAGCTAAGCTCGATGCGGCCATAGATCGGGCTGGTTTCTTTGGCCGAGTACGTGCTCGTATCCACGGCAGGATCGAGCGCCAAACGTCGACGACCTTTGAATTGGCGGCGACCGAACTGGTGCTGATCGAACCTACCGATCCCACTGAGATGCTCGTTCCGACAAGACCGTCTCTCCGCCGCCGCGAGTCGGGCGACCGAGAGATCGCCAGCTCGAATGGCAGAACGGCCGGCGGTGGCGGTTCGGGCAGCAGTGACTCGGGCAGCGGTGACTCAGGTGGCGGTGATTCGGGCGGCGGGAACTCGAGTGGTGGTGACTCGGGTGGCGGTGACTCGGGCGGCGGTGACTCGGGCGGCGGCGGTCAAGGCAAGGGCGGGGGCCGGGGCAAAAAGTGACCGGGAATGAGCTCGGTGAATCCGCTGACATCGAATTACATCACCGTCGAGCCCATCCGTCACCTATGAAAAGTTGCCGTCATGCGCCAGCGTCGTTGGGACCGTGAAATCACCGGGGTCCGACAACGCGGGGATCGCAAGAATCGCCTTCGCATTTCGAAATAGCCAGACGTTGCCTTTGCTGGCTGGTCTTCAAGTGTCGTTAGATTTGGCGAACCATCGGTAGACGGCACCTGCGAAACCTGCGCCGATGAGTGGCGCGACCCAAAACAACCACAGCTGAGACAAAGCCCAGCCGCCGACAAATAACGCCGGCCCCATGCTCCTTGCAGGGTTCACCGATGTGTTGGTCACGGGGATGCTAATCAAATGGATGAGGGTCAATCCGAGACCGATGGCGATCGGCGCGAAGCCCACGGGGGCTAATTTGTCGGTCGCGCCCAAGATGACAATAAGAAAAAAGAAGGTCAGCACAATCTCGGCAACCAGTGCCGCAAAAAGCGAATAGCCTCCTGGCGAGTGCTCACCGTAGCCGTTCGCCGCGAAACCCGCGGACAGGTCGAACCCGGCTTTCCCGCTGGCGATCAGGTAGAGCACTGCCGCCGCCGCGATTGCGCCCACGACCTGGACGATCCAGTAGGGCAGGATATCCGAGGCCGGTATGCGCCCACCGGCCCAAAGGCCCAGGGTTACCGCGGGATTGAAGTGTCCGCCGGAGATATGTCCCACGGCATATGCCATGGTCAGAACCGTCAGCCCGAAGGCGAGGGAAACGCCAACGAATCCGATTCCGAGTTCCGGAAAACCCGCCGCCAACACCGCACTGCCGCAGCCTCCGAACACGAGCCAAAAGGTGCCCAAAAATTCCGCGCCAAGCCGTTTGGTCATCGACATTTTGTGTGTGCCCCCGAACAGTGAGGGGGCACCATAGGAAGGATGTGGCGCCCCCGTCAAGCGATGCACCGTGATCCCTTGGCCCCGGCGCGCGCGAGTCCGACTTGCCCGGGACCATAGCTTTCAATCGGCAAGCTCGGTTGACCCGATCGGCTCACGCGAAAAAAGGATCGGGTCTTGGACCGCGGTATAAGAGACCTGTCCAATCGCCCGGAACGCGGGCTGTAGTGTTCTATTGGGCTGGGGTCTCGAGCAGGCGATAACCTTGGGGCCGCGGCAAACTACGAGCCTGGGACATGCTTCCAGTGTGGCCGCGCGATCTCCTCGCCAAACTGCTTAAACATTACATTGAAGCTGATGCTGATCCGATCCATGTCTTCGGGATTGTTCCGGCTCAAGCTGACGAACTCAGATTGGCGTTGGGAATAGGCCGAAAGTTTGCATGTCATTGCTCATTGGTGCGCTTCAAGACGGTGTATGTTGCGGCGAGGGCGATCGGGACCAGAGTTTCCAAAACCTTCTCACGGCCGCAAGCGGCGGTTCGGCCAGGCCTCCGATCACGACCGCTTACCCGCGGCAAGCCGCCATTATGGGTTATTTTCAGAGTGAACGGCGCATTGAGATAGATCAAGTCAACGCTCTCGGTCGTGGAGCCGAGAGAAAATCAGACCAATTTCAGAATTTTGGACGTGACTTGCCATCTCCCCCAGGGACGCCATTTGCCCGAGCACCCGAAATCGTTAGTCTAAGTCTCGGGCGCCGCCTTTGGCGTTTCGGGAAGGCAGGGAACCGATGGCTTATGAACTCGAACAACTTGCCGCCGACATTCGGGCGGTGCTTTCGGCCACATCCGGCGTGGCGGGGCGGCGGGAGATATGCCGCTTCGTCGAGCGGGCGCTTCACGACGACGCCTTCGTCGCGGCCCATCTGACGGACCGGGCGCCGGGCGCACACCCGCGCGAGGTGCTCTACGAGGACCCGGAATCGGGCTTCTGCATCTGCGGCCACGTCTATGGCGACGCCGCCCACAGCGAGCCCCACGACCATGGACCGACCTGGGCGATCTATGGTCAGGCGCGCGGGCGCACCGAGATGACCGACTGGCGCATCGTCGAACCGGGCGCGGGCGAAAAGCCGTCCCTGGTCGAGCCGGTCGAGAGTTACGCGCTCGAACCCGGCCAGGCGCGGCTCTACGACATCGGCGCGGTGCATTCGCCGCGGCGCGACCAGCCGACCAAGCTGATCCGCATCGAGGGCCAAAACCTCGACAACATCCAGCGCTCCAACATCAAGGCGAAGTAGCGGGGCTTTTCGTTGAGGCGGTGCCGGCCGCGGCTTTCAGCAGCCCGTGTTTCTTCAGCAGGTTGCGAAGCTGGTAATAGCTGAGCCCCAGGTGACGCGCGGTGGCCCGCTGATTGTGGCGATTGATGCCGAGTGCCTGTTGCAACAGCGTTTGTTCGTATTCGGCAACGGTTTGCCGAAAATCGAGCGGCCGGCCGGCCTCCACCGGTACCGATTCATGCGCCGGCGCCGGTCGTGGCACGCGCGCTGTCTCGGCATCCGGTGGTGCCGCCGGCCGGTAGGGTGACTCGAAGGGATCGAAGAGGATGTGGTCGATGGGCGCCCCGGGCTGCGGCGCGTGGGCCACGGCGCGCTCGACGACATTCTTGATTTCCCTGACGTTCCCCGGCCAAGGGTGCGCCTCGAGCCGCGCCAGGGCCTCGGGGGTAAAGCCGGCGAAGCCGGTCCAATCGAGATCGTGTGCCATGGCCCGGCCGAAGTGATCGGCAAGCAGCGGCACATCGTCCGGCCGCGCACGCAGCGGCGGCACCGTGACCACGTCGAAGGCCAAGCGATCCAACAGGTCGTGCCGGAACGATCCAATTTCCGCGGCGGCCGGCAGGTCGACATTGGTGGCCGCGATCACGCGGACATCGACCGTCAGGGTCTCGTTGCCGCCGATCCGCTCCAGCTCGCCATATTCGATAACCCGCAGGATCTTCTCCTGTAGGGCGAGATTGGCGTTCGCGATCTCGTCCAGGAACAGCGTGCCGCCATGGGCCAGTTCGAACCGGCCGATGCGCCGCTGCGCCGCGCCGGTAAAGGCGCCAGCCTCGTGACCGAACAACTCGGCCTCGATCAGATTTTCCGCCAGCGCCGCGCAGTTGAGCTTGACGAAGGGGCCGCCCCAGCAAGCCGATAGGAAGTGCAATCGGGCGGCGACCAGTTCCTTTCCCGTACCCCGCTCGCCGACAACCAGCACCGGCCGATCCAGCGGCGCCACACGGGAGATGCGGTCTAGAAGCTCGAGGAACGACCGCGATTGGCCGACTAGATCCGGGAGTTCTCTGGCCATTCGAGTCAACCATTCCATGAAATACCAATTATTAGTAAAATATAACAATAGTTGGTGAAAAACGCAATGGTGAGAGTATCGGAAATTGGCTGATGATCCGAGAAAAGTCCCTTATTTCAATCAGTTAAAAAAATATCCACGGATTGGCACGCTCCTTGCGATAACAGGGGGATACCGAAACAAACCCCAAACCGAAGAATTGAGAGACGACGATGACCCACTACGACAGCGGCTTTGACGCCCGCAACTCCCGAACCGAGACCAAGTCTCGATTCGACCGGGATGGCCGGCGTCTCGGCGCCCGCTTTCGCGGCTATGTCCGGCGCCTGACGGCGGAACAGTGGATGCTGTTCCTTGCCGGCGTCATCGTTGGTCTGATCCTCGGCTGACCGCGCGAAGCACACATGAAGGGAAATGGAACGATGGGTATTTTTTCGCGATTTGCGGACATCATCAACTCGAACATCGGCGCTATCCTGGATCGGGCCGAGGATCCGGAGAAGATCATTCGCCTGATCATCCAGGAGATGGAAGACACGCTCGTCGAGGTGCGCACCAACGCCGCGCACGCCATCGCTGAAAGGAAGGAGATCGGCCGGAAGCTCAGCCGCCTTCAGGAGACGCGGCACGAATGGGAGCGGCGGGCCGAACTGGCGCTCGCCAAGGGGCGGGAGGACCTGGCCAAGGGTGCGTTACTGGAAAAAGCCAAGCTGGGCGAGGTCGGCCGGATGCTCGAAGAACAGCTCGCCCAAGTCGAAACGGCGCTTGGTCAGGGGGACGCCGATATCTCGAAGCTCCAGGCGAAGCTCGCCGAGGCCAAGGCAAAACAGAAGGCGCTCATGGTCCGGCACGATACCGCCGATTCGCGCCTCAAGGTCCGGCGCAATCTCTATGACAGCCGGGTCGACGACGCACTCGCCCGCTTCGACCAGGTTGAAAGGAAACTGGACGAGGCCGAAGGAAAGGTCGAGGCTTACGATCTGGGACAACGCCAGACGCTGGCCCAGGAGATCGCCGATCTGGAAGCCGAAAGCGCGATCGACGAGGAGTTATCCGTCCTGAAGCGGCGCCTCGCGACAGACCGTCCAAATCCGAACCGGGCCCGGGAATAAACCATGGACATGCTTCAAATTTTAGAGGCGCCACTGATTATCTTTCTCGCGGTCGTGGCGCCGCTATGGATCATCGCCCACTACATGACCCGCTGGCGGACCGCCAAGACGCTGTCCTCCGATGAGGAGACCATGCTGTCCGACCTCTGGGAGAACGCGTCGAAGATGGAAAATCGCCTCCATACGCTGGAGCAGATTCTCGACGCCGAGGCCCCTGGCTGGAGGACCAAGGCATGAACCAGCGCCACATGGATAAGCCGGCAAGCCGGAGCCGGCTCTACCGCCGGCCAAGCGAAGAATCCAAAATTGCCGGCGTATGCGGCGGCCTGGCGGATTATTTGGGGATCAACGCGAGTTTTGTGCGCTGCTGCACGCTGCTCGGCCTGTTCATGTTCACCTTGCCCACACTCATTGGCTACTTCGTGTTGGTCTGGGCCCTGGACGAGCGGCCCCGGGATCTCTTCGAGACCGAGGAGGAGAAGGCGTTCTGGCGCAACGTGCGGGTCGAACCCAGCCAGACCGTGTCCGGGCTCGCCCACAAGTTCCGGACCCTGGAGTTGCGTCTGCGGGGTATCGAGGCCCAGGTCACCTCGCCGGGTTTCAAGATGGACCAGGACCTGCGCCGCTCCCAAGAGTGATTATTCGCGTTCCCCGGTATGGGGTACCGCCGATCCGACTTGGAACACGCCGCGCTCCTGGTCGTCGAGGCGGTCGACCAGCGCAATCTCCCAGGCCAGGTATTGCCGCGCCGCCTCGGCGTTGCCCTGGTTGCGGCCCTGGGTGAAGAACAGGTGGTCGATGCAGTCCGCGTCGCTCGGGTTATCCGGGGTCGCCACCACCTCGAGCCCGGCCGCGGTCCAGTCATCGGGACCGCCGGTCAGCCGGCGAATTTCCGCGACACCCGCATCCCGCAGGTCGCGCGCGGCCAACGCGGCCACACCTTCTTCTTCGGCGATCAGTACCACGGGCCGGCCGTCGTCCGGCATCGCGGCCAGGCGCGGCCGGATCGACCAGTCTGCTTCCGCGATGTGGCCCTCGCGGTAGGTCATGGAGGGCCGCAGGTCGAGCAGGCGCGGTGCCCGGTCCGGCGCCAACGCCGCCAAGGCGTCCGGCGCGAGGCTGTCGAGCGCGGGCATTGCAGGGGCCGGGGCTGGGGCTGGGGCCGGGGCCGGGGCGGATGCGGGCGCCGGCAGGCCGCGCGCGGCCGCGACGCCGCCTTCCAAAACGCCGCCTTCCAAGACATGGGCCTCGTGGCCGAGTTGGCGCAGCCAACTCGCGGTCACCGGCGCGCGCACCGCTTCGCCGTCGAGCAGCACCAGGCGCGCGCCGCGCAAGGCCACCCAGTGGTCGGTCGCCTGGACCAGTTGGCCGCCCGGCGCGTGCACCGCCGCCGCTACGCCATCGCGTTCGAACTCCTCGGCCGTGCGCACGTCGAAAAGATAGGTGGTGCGGTCGGGTTCGCCGAGCCAAGCGGTCACGTCTT
>CAXMQD010000522.1:0-3053 GCA_964194965.1 uncultured Acidimicrobiia bacterium
CAACAACACTAGCTGGGGCTTCGATGAGATCGAGGTCTATACGGGTGTCGTCCCTGAGCCCTCCACCACCGCCCTTCTCGGCCTCGGTGGACTCGCACTCATCCTCCGTCGCCGTAAATAACGGCTATGGCGCGACAGGTCCTCCGTCGCCGCAAGTAATCCGGCCTCGGAAAACCAACCATCATTCCAACCCCATTCCCCATCACTGGGGCGTGGGGTTTTTTCCTTTTTTTTCAATATCCAACAGCCAACCATCCTTCGCCCCCTTTCTTCCGCCCCAACGGCTGTTTCAGGGACCTCTCACCAAAAAAAATTCCAAGCCGTCACATTTGAAATGGTCTAAAACTTTCTGGGCTGGTCGATAAGTATTGCCCATCTCCTACCTCAGCAGAGAATTCCACCCTACCGTTTCTAAATTCGGCGATCTCCGATCCCTTGCCCCATGAAGATTTCCCCCTACGCTCTTCCCGTTCTGCCCCTCCTTTTTGCCCTGGCCGTAGCCATCGCGCCTGAGGCACGCGGCGCGGCGGATTCGATCGTCGCCTTCAACGAGCTGCAGTATAATCCAGCCGGGCCTTCCGAGGACGGCGAGTGGATCGAGCTCCGCAACCAGTTGGCCATTCGGGTCGACTTGTCCGGGTGGACATTGCGCGGTGGGGTTGACTTCACCTTTCCCGACGGAACGTTCATCGCGGGCGGAGGGTATGTGACCATCTCCAAGACGGCGGGGCCAGGGCTCGGACCGTTCACCGGAAACCTCGACAACGGCGGCGAAACGATCCGCCTGCATGACAACTCCGGCCGTTTGATGGACAAACTCGACTACGGCGACTCGGGTGACTGGCCGGTCGGCGCTGACGGTTCCGGAGCGACCTTGGCGAAGATCGACGAACGCTCCGCCGACGCCGGCCCGGCGAACTGGATCGCGAGCTCGGACCTCGGCGGCACGCCCGGCGTGTCGAATTTCCCGGTCGCCGGCCAAGCGCCGACCGTCCATAACCTGATCGCCCTCGACGCCGACTGGACTTACCGCGACACCGTCACCGCCCCGCCCGCGGATTGGGCGCAGTCGGGGTTCGACGACAGCGCTTGGGGCTCTGGTGCCGGCGCGCTGTATGCCGGGAGTATCGCCGGCGGCGGCCCTACCGGACCAGGCAGCATCCCGGGCGGCCTTGTCGGTTACTGGAACTTTGATGGCAACGTCGTCGACCAATCCGGGGCCGGCAACCACGGCACACTGGTCGGCGCCTCGTATTCCAACGACACGCCTGGGGGTGGGGGCGGGCAATCGATGGCCTTCGACAATGCCACCGAACACGTCTTGGTCGCTGCCGACGCCTCGCTCAACTCCAGCGCCTTCACCATCTCGATGTTCATCAAGGACCGCGGACAGACTTCAGGCATCAACCGCATCACCAGCCGGGAGGGCGACACCGCAGAGGCCGGCATCGACAAGCACTTCGGCACCAACAGCCTCGCCTACTACAGCCCGGCCTCTGGTTGGAAAACCTCCGGGGTAGTCCCGGCGATCAACACCTGGCAGCACATTGCCTTCGTCGCCGACGGCTCGAACATGACCGTCTATCTCGATGGCGTCGCCGCCCACGGCCCCTCCGCCTACACTGCGTCGCCTTCGGGTTTCCTGCACATCGGCAACCGCCACAATAACTCCGAGGGCTTCGACGGCCTGCTCGACGAGGTCGGCCTATGGAACCGTGCGCTCACGCCGACCGAAGTCTCCAGCCTGGCTGGCGCGCCCTCGCTGCCGACGCTTGAGACAGAACTAGCGCTCGGATCCAACGCCTTCTACTTCCGCCACGAATTCGCCTTCGTTGGCAATCCAGCGCGCACGTCCTTGATGCTACAGCTCCTGGTCGACGATGGCGCAGCGGTTTACCTGAACGGTGTCGAGGTGCATCGCGAGAACATGCCGGCGGGAGCGATCGTGCACGGCACGCTGGCGTTATCGACCATCGCCGACCCGACCTTGGGCACCGGGATCACCATCCCCTCGGGCTCGCTCGTGCAGGGCACCAACGTGTTGGCGGTGGAGGTGCATCAGGCGGTTGCCGCCGATCCCGACATGGCTTTTGGCGCGACGCTGGTATCGACCGAACTGCCGCCACTGCCGGCGGAGTCTGCCCCGGAGATTGTGTTCAGTGAGATCGCCGCGGCGACCAACCCGAGTTTCCAGATCGAGCTGAGCAACTTGAGCGGGTCCGGCGTGGATCTCGATGGCTTCGCGGTGGGCTCGTCGACCGGCGCCTCGTATGCGCTGCCCGCTGGGGTGCTGGCCCCGGGCGCGCAGCTGGCGATCAGCGCGGCGACGCTGGGCTTCACGCCGCTGCAAGGCGAGCGACTGTTCCTGTTCCGGCCGGGTGGCGCCGGACTGGCCGACGCGCGCGAGGTGACCAACCGCCTGCGCGGGCTTTCCGGCAACGATTGGCTTTTCCCCTCGGCGCCGAGCTTTGGTTCGCCGAACACCTTTTCGTTCAACGATGACATCGTCATCAACGAAATCTTCTACCACGCACCCGGGATCCCCGGCACGGCCGGCATCCCAAGCGAGGATGCCCTGCAGGCCTTCGGCGATACCTGGCGTTTCAACGAATCGGGCGACGACCTCGGCACGACCTGGGCGGCCTCAGCCCATTCGGTGGGCGGCAACTGGAGCTCCGGCCCGGGCGCCCTGGCCTATGAACCGAATGGGATTCCGATCGCCCTGGGCACCACGCTCACGCAGCCGAATACGAACAGCCCGCAGGTCATGACCTACTACTTCGAGCGGGAATTCGAGCTCACCCAGCAACAATTCGACAACCTGACCGGCTTCACGATCAGCCATCTCGTCGACGATGGGGCCGTGTTTTACATCAACGGCGTGGAGGTGGAACGCTACGGAATGGCCGGGGCGATCGGGGACCCTGTGGCAGCTTCGACTCCTGCGACCAACGGTGGCGAAGCGGTGTTGGTTGGTCCGATCTCCGTATCCTCCGCTGCGGCGGTGGTGGGCACGAACAGGATTTCGGTGGAGGTCCACCAGAATTCCGGCA
>CAXMQD010000523.1:0-2504 GCA_964194965.1 uncultured Acidimicrobiia bacterium
TTTCGCCGGACTGGGAGATGAACAGGCTGACCCCGTTCTCGGGCAGCGGTGCCTCGCGGTAGCGGAACTCGGAGGCGATGTCGATCTCGACCGGCTGGCGCGCGATCTGCTCGAACCAGTACTTGGCGACCATGCCGGCCAAGTAGGCGGTGCCGCAGGCGCAGATGGTCAAACGCGAAATTCCGGAGAGGTCGAAGGGCAGGTCCTCGATCTCGACCCGGCGCTGGAGCGGATTGACGAAGGCATGCAGGGTGTCGCCGATCACCGCAGGCTGCTCGAAGATCTCCTTCTGCATGAAGTGGCGGTATTGGCCCTTGCCGATCAGTGCGCCGGAGACCGCGGTCAGACGCACCTCGCGCGCGACCTCGGTGCCGGTGGCGTCGCGCACCAGGGCCGCATCCCGGCTTATTTCGACCCAGTCGCCCTCTTCCAGATAGCAGATACGGTTGGTCAGCGGCGCCAAGGCCAGTGCGTCGGAGCCGAGATACATCGCGCCGTCGCCGTAGCCGACTGCGAGCGGGCTGCCGCAGCGCGCGCCGATCATCAAGTCGTGGCGGCCGGCGAAAACGATGGCCAGCGCGAAGGCGCCCTCGAGCCGCACCAAGACCTCGGCGACCGCATCCCGCGGGCTCAACTGCTGGTCCAGGTAGTGGGTCAACAGGTGGACCACGACCTCGGTGTCGGTCTCGGTCTCGAATACGTGACCGAGTTCGCTTAATTCCTCGCGCAGCTCCTGGAAGTTCTCGATGATGCCGTTGTGCACCAGCGCGACGCGATCGTTCGCGTGGGGGTGGGCGTTGGCCTCGGTCGGCTTGCCGTGGGTCGCCCAGCGGGTGTGGCCGATGCCGATGGTGCCGCCGACCGGCTCGCGCTCCAGAAGCGCGTTCAGGTTGCCGAGCTTGCCCTCGGCGCGGCGGCGCTCGATCTTGCCGTTGACCAGGGTCGCCACGCCGGCCGAATCGTAGCCGCGATACTCAAGCCGCTTGAGTCCGTCGAGCAGCAAGGGCGCGACCGGCGTCGTTCCGATAATTCCGATGATCCCGCACATGATCGAACTCCGCTCCTCGCTCAGCTCTGTTTCTCGCCGCCGCTGGACCGGTCCCGGCGTTGGCGTTGGCGCTCACGCAGCCGCGCCGCGCCGCCTTCCCGGTCCTTCTGCGCGCCGCGCGCGGTCGAAACCGCACCGGCGGGGACGTCCCGGGTGATGGTGCTGCCGGCGCCGACGATCGCACCCGCGCCCACCGTCACCGGCGCGACCAGGGCGGTGTTGGAACCTATGAAGACGCCTTCGCCGATCTCGGTCCGGTGCTTGGCCAGGCCGTCGTAGTTGCAGGTGATGGTGCCGGCCCCGATGTTGGCCGCGGCGCCGATCTCGGCGTCGCCCAGATAGGCCAGATGGTTGGCCTTGGCGCCGGCGCCAAGGGTGGCGTTCTTGATCTCGACGAAGTTGCCGACCCGGGCGCCCGCCCCCAGCACCGCGCCCGGGCGCAGGCGCGCGAAGGGGCCGACCACGGCGCCGGCCGCCACCGTCGCGCCCTCCAGGTGCGAGAAGGCGCGGACCTCCACCCCGTCGCCAACCGTCACGCCAGGGCCGAAGTAGACGTTGGGCTGGATGGTCACGTCGCGCCCGAGGACGGTGTCGGCGCTGAGCCAGACCGTGGTCGGATCGACCAGGGTCGCGCCCTCGGCCATGACCCGGGCGCGCAGGCGCACCTGCATCAAGGCTTCGGCGACCGCCAACTCGGCGCGCGAGTTGACCCCCATGACCTCGTCGGGATCGGCCTCGGCGATACCGGCCCGATGGCCCGCCGCCCGAGCTAGGGCGAAGATGTCGGTCAGGTAGTACTCGCTCTTGGCGTTGTCGTTGCCGAGTTGGGCGACCAGGGACATCAGCACCGCGCCATCGCCCAGCAGCATGCCGCCATTGCACAAGCCGATCTCGCGTTCGGCGGCGCTGGCGTCGGCGTATTCCACGATCTTCTCGAGCGTGCCGTCGGGTCCGCGCACCACGCGGCCGTAGTGGGCCGGGTCGTCGGGGCGGAAGGCGACGCAGAGCAACTCCGGCGCGCCGGGCGCGCGCCGCGCCGTGACCATTGCCTGAAGCGTCTCGGCGGTCAGCAGCGGGGTGTCGCCGAACGCCACCAGGATGTCGCCGCCAGCTTTGGGGCCAGCTTCGGGGCCAGCTTCGGGGCCAGCTTCGGGGCCAGCTTCGCCGGGACCGAAATAACCCGCCAGCGCCGCCCGCGCGCTAGCGACGGCGTCGCCGGTGCCCAGGCGTTGCTCTTGGATCGCGATATGGAGATTTCCCCCGCGCGCGCGCGCCACCTCGGCCACCGCCTCCATGCCCGGGCCGAGCACCAGCACGATGCGCTCGGGCGCCAGCGTGGCGGCGGCGTCGAGCACGTGGTCGAGCATGGATTTGCCGGCCACCTCGTGCAGCACCTTGAGCCGCGCCGATTTGAAGCGCGTTCCTTGGCCGGCGGCCAGGACGACGACGGCAAGCT
>CAXMQD010000524.1:0-3045 GCA_964194965.1 uncultured Acidimicrobiia bacterium
AACCATCGAATACGAAGACCAGCATCGACTGTGGCGATCATATCTTGTGTCTCGATATCGATGACTGAAATGTTGCTCGATCCTTCGTTGAAGACGTAGGCAAAGGTTTTCGCATTGGCTGCTTGTCCAACGCCAACCTCCGGCAAACCCGCCTTGCGGAAGATATCCAACAGGCGTTTCCAATCCTCGAGATTCTTGTAGAGACGCAACCATGTCCACGACCTCAAGGAGAACTCCGAATACTTCTCGAGCAGTTCCTGGACCGTAGCCTTGGCTTCCTCTACCTGGCCCAGTTCGCTGTATGACGCCGCCGCGTAGGCGAGAACCTCCACGCCGGTTGGGCCGCCTCGTTTGGCATTTTCTTCGAACGCCGCGATCGCTTCTTTGTACCGGCCCGCCGTGAAATAAGCGAAGCCCGAGAAGTTCAGATACGGTCCTGTCGAGAACGCGACCTGGGGGTTTTGGCGAAGTGACTTCTTGATCGGCGCTATGGCTTCGTCGGCCCGGCCGTCCCACATCAAGTAAAGTCCAAGATACGCGTGGGCATCGGCGTCATCGGGTTGCAGTTCGACGGCCCTCTCGGCAACCGCAACGGCTTGCTGGTTCTGACCTCTGACCAGATTGGCGGCAGCCAATGCATTGTGAGATCCGCCGAAGCTATCATCGACGGCCATGGCCTTTTGTGCCAACTCAAATGCCCTCTCCGTGTCCTCGTGCAGCGACTTGCTGAAGCCCTGCAGAACTGCCAGCGAGTGGGTCCACGACGACCCGGCGTAGCCACCCGCAAACTTGGGGTCGAGTTCGATCACCTTCTGAAACATCCGTCGCGCGTCCAACACCTGCTCTCCGGAGGCGGGAGTGATCCTCTTGGCTCGCAGGAACAGGTCTTGGGTGTCCTGGCTTGGCGTGTGTTTTGGTGGCTGTGACTCCTGCTCCTCCGTCTTCGAAGTCATCGTCGAAGTCGGCTCTTTGCTGGATTCCGCTTGCTGGACCGTCGGCGCGGGATGTAGATACGCCTGCCACAGGGTCACGGCGCCGGCTGCGAAAATCACGACTACAGCAGCCACAAGCGCAAAAACCGGCCACCGCGCGAATCGTTTCGGCGACGGAGGCGCCTTGACACCAGCCGCGACCGAAACCGAGCCCGGCACGATGCGGAAGGCAGACACCGGTTCGACGATGTTCTTGACCTCCTGTGGACCCATGTCCTCGAAACCGAGCGACAGCTTGTGCTTAATTTGCTCGAAGACCGCGCCCGAGATGCAGACGCCGCCGGCCTCGGCAAGGCCTTCGAGCCGCGCCGCCACGTTGACGCCATCGCCGAACAAGTCATCATCCTTGACCATAACGTCGCCGAGGTTGATGCCGATGCGGAACCGCAGCCTGCGGTCATCCGGAAGCTCGGCGTTGCGGATTGCGATATCCTCTTGGATTGAAATGGCGCAGCGGACCGCCTCCACCGCGCTGCCGAACTCCGCCAGCACGCTGTCGCCACCCGTGCTAAAGACACGGCCGTCGTGCCGGACGATTAAATCATCGATGACGTCGCGATAATCGCTGAGGGTCCTCAGCGTGGCTTCCTCGTCCGCGCGCATGAGGCTCGTGTAGCCCTCGACGTCGGCGGCAAGGATTGCGGCCAGTTTTCTCTTGACACGCCCCTCAGGCATTCGATGTCTTTCCCTTGCGGAATTGGCTTGGCGGTTCTATCACGACATGGCCACAGCGTAGCCGGCGCTTCAGCAGTGCGCGCATCATTGGATCACGATGTTAGCAGTCATTTTTAATCCCAATAGCCATCGTTTTGAAGCTGGTGTAAAATCGAATTTAGCGCAGAATTGGTCTGAAGTTCGCTTCTTGACAAATTTGTGAACACTTTCATTTTGATCGGACAAAATAATTGCTTCATATTCGCATAGGCAGGACAATACAATTGACGAATGGGTAAAATTAAAAAATGAGGGACTCCGATGTATAGGTTTTTCACGATCTCGATGAATATCGTTAGTGGACTTACGTTCGCCGCCCTTTCGATGGCGGGCGCTCGTGCCGCCGAAGACCCACATAAACAGGCCGCAGTGGTCAGCGCAGAGATCGTCGCATTCGCCAACCAGCTTTCGCATCGCCCCAAGACGGCCCTCGATTTCTCGAAGGTCAGCGGCGAATACTGCTTCTATTCGGGGTCGGACAAGGACACGGGGTTTGACAAGCATCATACCCACTACGCGATCGATCCCACCAAGACACAAGAGGATGTGATCGACTTTATCGATGCGAGGACTTTGCTCGAAGCAGGCCTGAAAATGGAGAGCTTGCCCAAGTTGCCGGCGGATCTCGGAAAAATGATTCCGGGCCAGTGGTATGTCCGACCTGCCAACGCGCATGACCCGCACCACGGTAAAGGGTGGGATTATCCCGAGCTAGTGAGAGCGAACGACCTCCAGTAGTCCGCTAACAGGTCTTCAGCCTGATTGCGGCCGGCCGCCAGCCTGCGGAATTGTCGGGCCTGATTTGCTGGTTGAGCGGGGGCCTTGGGTAGAGCCCGTTTCATCAAATCGCTATTGTTAGTGGGCCGAGGCTTCCGCAAAGCAAATAGGGTCGGAATGTCGGCTTTGGTCACAAGCGGAAGTCCAGCGTGGGTCTCGGATTGTCCGTTCCTGGGTGTAGAGCAGACAAAATCAGGGCGAAAACCGACATCGGCCAGCAGATTCCGCTTTCCCCGACCTTCCCGTTCCGGACCTGCACCCTTGGTACGACCTTGGCGCTAAGTGCCTCCCAGCATTACCGTGACATTACCGTTATCTGACCGCCAACGTTGCTGTCACCTTGCTATCAATGCCCGCCAACCTTGACGTAACCTTGGCATCTTTGCCCGCCACCCTTGGGGTCACCTTGGGGTCAATTTATCGGGATGATGTACGGGTGATATGCGGGTGATTTGTCTCCACCCTTGCAGTAACCTTGCGGTCATTCTGTCGGGGTTATGGCGGGGCACTGGGATCCCTCTCAGCGAGGTCCAGGTGCAGCCCCGCCCTTTCGCTGAGAATT
>CAXMQD010000525.1:0-29665 GCA_964194965.1 uncultured Acidimicrobiia bacterium
ATCAAGGCGCATCTGGCGCGCGGTTACGGTCCCTACTGGCTGTCGGTCGATCGCGACACCCACCTGCGCCACGCCGCGCTGGTGCGCGAGGCCGAGCGGGTCGGCCAAGCGCTTACCGTCGACACCCGCTTCGACCGTTACCGCGAGGTCACCGAGGTGACCATCTATGCCGCCGACCACCCGGGGCTGTTCAGCCGTATCGCCGGCGCCATGGCGGTCGCCGGCGCCTCCATCGACGCGGCGCGCATCTTTACCCTCGCCAACGGTATGGCGCTCGATACCTTCTATGTGCGCAACGCCCTGGGCGGGCCCTTCGACCGGCCCGAGCACCTGGCCCGCTTGAAGCGCGTGGTCGAGCAGACGCTGGTCGGCAGCCTCAAACCGTCGCAAGAACTGGCCCGACGCAAGTCGCCAATCCCCAGCCGCCTGCGTGTTTTCAAGGTCACCCCGCGGGTGTTGATCGACAACAAGGCGAGCGCGCGCGCCACTGTCATCGAAGTCAACGGCCGCGACCGCCCGGGGCTGCTCTACGACCTGACCCGGGCGCTCTCCAAACTGCAATTGATGATCCACGGCGCCCGCATTACGACCTACGGCGAACGCGCCATTGATGTGTTCTACGTCCAGGACGCGCTCGGCGACAAAATCGAGGACCCGGCCCGGCTCGAGCGTATCCGCGCGCGCTTGCTCGAGGCACTCGGCGCGCCCGAAACCCCGGCGACGCCCAAAAAGTCAGCCGAAAAACCAGCCGAAAAGCCCAAACCCGCCAAGCAGGCCAAAAAGAAGACGCCGGCCAAGGTCGGCGCCCGCGCCAAGCCGTCCCGCGCCCGTCCCGGCGCGGCCGAGTAGATTGGCGCATCTGCTTCTCAATTCCGCCCGAATCCTCTAGTACCTGAGCCCCATGGCGCTCGTTCGCTCCCTTGCCACGGTCGGCGGCTATACCGGCATCAGCCGGGTCCTGGGTTTTGTCCGCGATATTCTGATTGCGGCGGTGGTCGGCACCGGACCGGTGGCCGACGTCTTCTTCGTCGCCTTCCGCCTGCCCAATCTGTTCCGCCGCCTGTTCGGCGAGGGCGCCTTCAATTCCGCTTTCGTGCCGCTGTTCGCGCGCCATCTGGAAGAGGGCGGCAAGGCCGCGGCCCGGGTCTTCGCCGAGCAGACCCTGGCGGTGCTGCTCGCCGCGCTATTGCTGTTCAGCGCCCTCGCCATGGCGGCCATGCCCTGGTTCATGTACCTGCTGGCACCCGGTTTCGCCGCCGAGCCGGAGAAATTCGATCTGGCGGTGCGGTTAAGCCGCATCACCTTCCCCTACCTCTTGTTCATGTCGCTGGTCGCGCTGCTCAGCGGCCTGCTCAACGCGCTCTACAAGTTTGCCGCCGCCGCCGCCGCGCCGATCCTGCTCAACGTCTGCTTCATCGTGGCTCTCGTCGTGGTGCTGCCGCTCACCGGCGCTCCCGGGCAGGTTTTGGCCTGGACCGTGGTGGTGGCCGGATTGGGACAGTTCCTGCTGCTGATGATCGCCTGCCATCGGGCCGGGGTCGCGCTTCGGCTGCCGCGCCCGCGGCTGACGCCCGGCGTGCGCCGCCTGCTCAAGTTGATGGCGCCGGGCGTGCTCTCCGCCGGCGCGCTTCAGATCAATCTTCTGATCGGCACCATTATCGCCTCGCTCCAGGCCGGCGCGGTCTCCTACCTCTATTACGCCGATAGGGTCTACCAACTGCCCTTGGGCCTGATCGGCATTGCCTTTGGCGTGGTGCTGCTGCCCGATCTCGCGCGCAAGCTCCGGAGCGGCGCGGAGGCCGAGGCCATGACCCAGCTCAACCGTGGCCTGGAACTCTCCATGCTGCTGACCCTGCCAGCGGCGGTCGCGCTGGTGGTCATCCCCTGGCCGATCGTGGTGGTGTTGTTCGAGCGCGGCATCTTTGACAGGGCGAGCTCGGAGGCGACGGCGCTCGCGCTGATGGCCTTTGCCGGCGGGTTACCGGCCTACGTGCTGGTCAAGGTGCTGCAGCCGGCCTTCTTCGCGCGCGAGGACACCGTGACCCCGTTCCGCATGGCGGTGGCGACGGTGACCGCCAACATCGCGCTCAGCCTGGCCTTGTTCTGGCCGCTCGGCCACGTCGGTATCGCGCTGGCGACCACGCTCTCCGCCTGGCTCAACGCCGTGCTGCTGGCCAGCGCGCTGTTCCGGCGCGGCTTCCTGAGCCTCGACGCCCGGCTCAAGGCGCGCTTGCCGTGTATCGCGCTCGCCAGCCTGATTATGGGCGCGGGGCTCTGGGCGCTCATGCAGTGGCTCCTGCCCTGGTTCGATGCCGGCCAGGAGTGGCGCGTGGTCGGGCTGGCGGTGCTCGTGGGCGCTGGGCTCGGGATCTACGCCATGCTCGCGCTGATACTCGGCGCTCTGCGCCCCGCCGATCTCAAGGCCCTACGCCGCCGGCCTTCTGGGCCGCCCCCCGGGCCGCCCCCGGCGCCCCCTCCTGCGCCGCCCTCTTGACCCTGCCCCGGGTTGCGGCGATAACGCCGCGGCCCGTCCCGGACGGCGGGCCTCGAACCTAGGATAATGGGCGATGAACCGCATATTCTCGGGCGTACAGCCCACCGGCAACCTGCACCTGGGCAACTATCTGGGCGCGATCCGCAATTTCGTCGCATTGCAGAACGACTACGACTGCGTCTACTGCATCGTCGACATGCACGCGATCACACAGTGGCAAGAGCCGGGCGAACTCAAGGCCAACACCCGGGAAGTCACCGCCGCCTACCTGGCCGCGGGCATCGACCCCAAACGCTGCATCGTCTTCAACCAGAGCCAGGTCAGCGCCCATGCCGAGCTGGCCTGGGTGTTCAACTGTGTGGCGCGGCTCGGTTGGCTCAACCGCATGATCCAGTTCAAGGAGAAGGCCGGTAAGCACCGCGAGACTGCGAGCGCCGGGCTCTACGTCTATCCCAACCTGATGGCCGCCGACATCCTGCTCTACAAGTCGACCCACGTGCCGGTTGGCGAGGACCAGAAGCAGCATTTGGAGCTGACCCGCGACATCGCCCAGAAGTTCAACAACGATTTCGGCGTCGAGCTATTCCCGTTGACCGAGCCACTGATTCTCGGCGCGGCAACCCGGGTCATGTCCTTGCGCGACGGCAAGAAAAAGATGAGCAAGTCCGACGCTTCCGATGCCAGCCGCGTCAACATGACCGACGATGCCGATACAATCGCCAAGAAAGTCCGGCGCGCGACCACGGATTCGGAACTGCTGCCCGGTCCCGATGTCCTCGACGATGATGGCCGGGTGCCCGAAGTGGCGCGCGCCGCCCGGCCCGAGGCCTACAACCTGCTAGGCATCTACACGGCGCTTTCCGAAAAGCCGATCGAGGCCGTGCTCGAGGAGTTCGCTGGCGCTCAGTTCTCCCACTTCAAGGCGGTGCTCACCGACCTCGCAGTCGCCGTGCTCGGCCCTGTCGGAGCCGAGATGCAGCGCCTCTGCGACGATCCCGGGGCGGTCGATGAAGTGCTGCGCGACGGCGCCGAGCGCGCCCGCGCCATCGCCGAGCCGGTGCTCGAAGAGGTCTACGACGTGGTCGGCTTTCTGAGGCCGTAGAACGGCCCTCGGCGCGGTATTCGCAGAAAACGCTAGGAAATCCGCGCCTAAGGCATTGGCGGACCCGGGCTGTTGGGGGTAGATTACCGGGTACGGCGTCGGCGCGAGCCGCGGACGCCGTTGTTGGTATTTTCTGGACGCCGAAGGCCGCCATGCCGCTGCCGCGCCACGCGACCCGAGACTGAACGCAAGAGCGCGATGCAAATATACCTGCCCATTGCCGAGATGTCGGTGAACGTCTTCCTGTTGCTCGGCATGGGCGCCGGCGTCGGCTTCCTCTCGGGGCTGTTCGGGGTCGGCGGCGGCTTTTTGATGACCCCGCTCTTGATTTTCATCGGCATTCCGCCGGCGGTCGCGGTCGGCACCGAGGCCAATCAGATCGTCGCGGCCTCGGTGTCCGGCGTTCTCGCCCATTGGCGCCGCGGCAACGTCGACTTCAAGATGGGCCTAGTGCTCTTGCTGGGCGGCCTCGCCGGTTCGACCCTGGGCGTCATGCTGTTCTCGTTCCTGCGTGGGGTCGGCCAGATCGACCTGGTAATCTCGCTCTGCTACGTCATTTTCCTGGGCACCATCGGTGCCCTGATGCTTTACGAGAGCGCCAGGACCATGCGCCGGCGCAAGACCGCGCCGGGCCAGCGCCGCAAGCTGCATCAGCACAACTGGGTGCACGGGCTGCCGCTCAAGATGCGGTTTCGCCGTTCCAAGCTCTATATCTCGGCGCTGATGCCGTTAGGGATCGGCTTCCTGGTCGGCGTGCTGGCCGCGATCATGGGCGTGGGCGGCGGCTTCGTCATGGTGCCGGCCATGATCTATCTGCTCGGCATGCCGACCGCGGTGGTGATCGGCACCTCGCTGTTCCAGATCATCTTCGTAACCGCGAACGTCACCTTCCTCCAGGCTTACGCCAATCAGACGGTCGATGTGTTCCTCGCGCTGATGTTGCTGATCGGCGCGGTGATCGGCGCCCAGTTCGGCGCCCGCGCCGGCGCCAAACTTCACGGCGAGGAACTGCGTGGCCTGTTGGCGCTGATGGTGTTGGCGGTCTGCGGCAAGCTGTTCTTCGACCTGCTGGTGACTCCGAGCGACGTCTATTCGATCGGTGTGGCCCGTTGACTCGGCGGCGCCCGGTTGGGCTCCCGGTAACGGCCGCCGCGTTGCTCGGCCTGGCCACCGCCGGCCTGCTTGTGCCGGCCGGCTCGGCGCGGGCGAATTCACTCGTCGCCGACCTTTCAAGCCATCGGGTTGCGATCACCACCGGCTTCGTCGGCACAAAGGTGCTGCTGTTCGGCGCCACGGAGGGTGCGGGCGACGTGGTGGTGATCGTGCGCGGGCCCGACCGGCCGGTCGTCGTCCATCGCAAGAGCCGGGTACTCGGAGTTTGGGCCAATACGGCGAAAGTAACCTTCGACCGCGTTCCCAGCTTCTATGCGATAGCCAGCTCTCGGCCGCTCGCCGAGGTCGCACCCGTAACCGTGTTGGCGCGCCATCAGATGGGCCTGGACAATCTACGCCTGGAGTTGACGTGGATTAAGGCCTCGCCCAACGTGGCGCGGCAGTGGCGCGCCGGGCTGATCCGCAACCAGGGGGCGCTCGGTCTCTACCAAGCCTCGGTCGGCCGCGTGTTGTTCCTGGGGAACAGGTTGTTCCGGGCCGAGTTCGAACTGCCGGCCAACGTGCCGACTGGCACATACCAAGTTGAGGTTGTTCTCCTGCAGGATGGGCACGTGGTCGATGCCCAGACTACACCCCTGACAGTCGAAAAGGCCGGCCTCGAGGCGGAGGTTTATGACTTTGCCTACCAATACTCTGCGATTTACGGCCTGATTGCGATCTTGGTTGCGTTAATGGCAGGATGGGCGGCGCATATGGCGTTCCGGAAGGCGTGACGAAGCGATGAGCGAAGCTGCGGACGAGACCCCGGCACCGGCGGATACTTCCGACCGCGTGTTCCTGGTGGTGGTCGACGAAACCGAGGAGATGAAAGTAGCCTTGCGGTTCGCCTGCCAACGCGCGCGCCGCACCGGCGGCCGGGTCGCGCTGCTCTACGTCATCGAGCCGGCAGAATTCCAGCACTGGATGGCGGTCGAGGACCTGATGCGCGAGGAGGCGCGCAGCGAAGGCGAGCAGCTGCTACAGAGGCTCGCCGCCCAAGTCAACGAGCTGGTCGGCACCATCCCGGTGCTCTACGTACGCGAGGGCAAGGTGCGCGACGAGCTGTTCAAACTGCTCGACGAGGAGCCGCGTATCTCGATCCTGGTCCTAGGCGCCAACACCGGCTCGCGGGGTCCCGGGCCGCTGGTTTCGGCGCTGACCGGAAATATGATCGGCAAACTTCGGATTCCGGTCACCGTCGTGCCCGGGAATTTGGCCGACGACGAAATCGATAGTGTTAGTTAATCTAATGTAAAATAATCGTTTTTTTAGAATTCGAGCGTCTGGGACTTTGGACCTGGCGGCGCGTACCGCTTGAACTTGGCGCCCGGATTGATCACATTGAGGGGACGGTAGGACCGCTTGGCGCCCCCGCTTGGCGCCCCCGCTCGGCGCCCCCGCTTGGCGCCATGGTCCGGTACGATCGATTCAGGAGGTCATCGCGGTGTTCATACAAACCGAAGAGACGCCGAATCCGGCGACACTCAAGTTCCTTCCCGGTTGCGAGGTGGCTGGCGCGACCACGGCCGATTTCCCCGATCCGGCCGCGGCCGGGCGCTCGCCCCTGGCCGAACGCCTATTCGCCATAGACGGCCTTACCGGGGTGTTCCTTGGCGCCGACTTCGTGACCGTCACCAAGGCCGAGGACAAGGAGTGGTATCTCCTGAAGCCAGCGGTGCTCGGGATCATCATGGAGCACTTCACCGCCGGACGACCGGTCTTGCTCAGCGATGCCTCCGCGGGCGAGGAAAAGGTCTCCGAGGAGGACAGTGAGGTGGTCGCGCAGATCAAGGAACTGCTCGACACCCGGGTCCGCCCGGCCGTGGCCCAGGATGGCGGCGACATCATTTTTCACGCTTTCGAGGAAGGGGTCGTATTTTTGACCATGCAGGGGGCCTGCGCGGGCTGCCCGTCCTCCACGGCGACGCTCAAGATGGGCATCGAGAACATGCTGCGCCATTACATTCCCGAAGTGCAGGAGGTGCGCGCGGTCATGTAGCCGGTGGCGGCGCGTCCGCTTCCGGCGATCGCCGCGCGGCCGTTCTTCGTGGCGCGCCGCGCCGTGCCGCGCTCCCAGTCGCACCGATGCCGCCGCCCCGCGCCGCTTCGTCCTGGCGCCAATCTGCGCAATCGAACCGGATGGGGGGCGATTATTGAACGAGATCCTGAGCGATTCTGGATTAGATCTCCTGTTCCGCGAGGCGCGGACTCATTCCCACTGGCGCGGCGGCGACATCAGCGACGTCCTGCTCCGGGAAGTCTACGACCTGGCCAAGATGCCACCGACCAGCGCCAACTCGAGCCCCATGCGCCTGGTCTTTCTGCGGTCGCGGGCAGCCAAGGAACGGCTGGCGCCGGCGCTCATGGCCGGCAACCGGGACAAAACCATGGCCGCGCCGGTCACCGCGATTATCGGTTACGACACGCGCTTTTTCGAGTTGCTGCCGAGGCTGTTTCCGCACGAGAACGCGCGCGCCTGGTTCGAGGGCGATCCTCCGTTGATCGAGGAGACAGCCATTCGTAACGGCACTCTGCAGGGCGCCTATTTCATTCTTGCCGCGCGCGCGCTCGGCCTCGACTGCGGACCTATGTCGGGCTTCGACCGAAGCAAGGTCGACCGTGAGTTCTTCCCCGACGGCCGCGTCAAGTCGAACTTTCTGTGCAACCTGGCCTATGGCGACGCCAGCAAGCTGCACCCGCGCTCGCCACGCCTGAATTTCGAGGATGCCTGCCATATCCTCTGACCGGGCGCACTGCCTGCTCGCATTCGATACTGCCGGCACCGCCTGTTCGGCCGCGGTCTGGCGCGGCGGCACGATTCGCGCGCGGCGTTTCGAGATCATGTCGCGCGGCCAGTCGGAACGCCTGGTACCGATGATCGAGGCGGTCATGGCCGAGGCCGGAATCGCCTATCCGGCGCTCGATGCGATCGCGGTTACCCGCGGGCCCGGTGGCTTCACCGGCGTACGCATCGGATTGGCGACGGCGCGCGCCTTGGCGCTCGCATGTGCTCGCCCGGTGATCGGGGTCAGTAACTTCGAAGCGGTTGCCGCCGCCGTGCCCGAGGACGAGCGGCGTGGGCGTAGCCTGGCCGTGGTCATCGACGCCAAGCGCAGCGACCTCTACGTTCAGGCTTTCGGGGCAGTCCCAGGGACGGGCCTCGCGCCGGTGACCGCGGCCCAGTCCATCGCGCCCGCGGATTTAGATGCCATTTTGCCGGGGGGGCCGCTGTTGCTCGCCGGCGATGCGGTCCAGGCGGCGCGCGGTGCGCTCGAAATCGCCGGCCGCGATGTAATGGCGGCCGCTGCGCCAGGCCAGGCGGACGCCGGTTGGGTCGCCGCGCTGGCCGCCGGCCAACCGCTACCCGAAGCCGGGGCGCCACCGCCCGAGCCAATATATCTGCGTGGGCCGGATGTGACCTTGGCACGGCCAGCCGGAACCGGACGGGGGGTTGCGTGAAGAGGGTCGGCCCGTGAGCCCAGGTGGCCGTTGCGGATTCGCCCTGCGCGAGGCCGGCCCGCTCGATGCCCGGGTGATCGCGCGCCTGTATCTTCAATGTTTTGCCGACGGTCTTGGTGGCGCGGCGTGGAGCGCGTCATCCATCACGAGTATTCTGTCGCTGCCCGGCAGCTATGCCTACCTTGCCGCGGCGGCGCCCGAATCGGTCGCGTCGCCGGAAAACACCGAACCCCAACCCGCCGGGTTTCTGCTGGCGCGCGCCCTGGCGGGCGAATCCGAGATACTGTCGCTTGGCGTCGCCACGGTTTGGCGCCGGCACGGCGCGGCCCGCGTTCTGCTGCGGGCGGCCATGGCGCGGGCCGGCGAGGCCGGCGCCGCGCGCACACTGCTCGAGGTCGCGGAAGACAATGTCGCGGCGCGCAACCTTTATTCGGCGGAGGGCTTCGCCCTGGTCGGCCGCCGGCCCCGTTATTACCGCCGGCCGGGCGGCACAGCCGCGGCGGCCCTGGTTTTTGCTCGAGACTTGCTCTGATGGAGGGGCGGGTCGAGAATGTTGTTGAATCAAAACAACAATAAGGTCAGGACGTTTACCGCCGAGTTTTCACTGAAACTTTGTCTCTTACCCTTGAGAGCGCCGATTATTCCGGTTTTCACGAGTGAAGTCTTGTTTTTTTCTAACGTTATTGTTGCTTTCTCGAAAATTAGTACTTATATAAGATCTAGATTGCAAAACTAGGCGAAAAACGAAATGACAGAGCAAGCCGAATCGAATGAAATCTTGGCGTTGACCACGAATATTGTGGCCGCCCATGTTTCCAACAACTCGGTCGCGGTGGCTGATCTGCCGCAGCTGATTCGAGAAGTGCATGACTCTCTGACCAGCGTTGGCGCCGGCGGCGGCCGCGAGCCGGAGCGTCCCACTCCGGTGGTTCCGATCAAAAAGTCGGTCACGCCGGAACATATCGTATGCCTGGAAGACGGCAAAAAGCTGAAGATGCTCAAGCGACATCTCAAGACGGCTTACAACATGTCGCCGGAGGAATACCGCGAGCGTTGGGGTTTGGCCGCGGATTATCCGATGGTGGCGCCCAATTACGCCAAACAGCGCAGCAAGCTGGCCAAGCAAATCGGGTTGGGCACGCGCGGGCGGCGCAAAAAATAAGAATCGGCGCCATTTTAGAGGTGAGGATAGGCGTTGCTCAGGCCTAGGTGAGGGAAACTTTTTCGGCTATACTCGGTACGTCAGAGCATTCCCAGATCCTGGAGACATGACCTCGCAGCTCGAACGACTCTGCATCGATAGGGGCCTGAAGATGACCGACCAGCGGCGCGTCATCGCCCGGGTCCTGTCGGAATCGAGCGACCATCCGGATGTTGAGCAGGTCTACACCCGGGCCACCAAGGTGGACCCGCGTATCTCGATCGCCACCGTATACCGGACCGTAAAGCTGTTCGAAGAGGCGAACATTCTCGATCGCCACGATTTCGGCGACGGCCGCGCGCGCTACGAGGAAGCGCCGGAGGAACATCACGATCACCTGATCGACGTGAATTCCGGCGAAGTTATCGAGTTTTGCGACGAGGAGATCGAGCGCCTGCAACGCGAAGCGGCGGCACGGCTCGGTTACCGCCTGGTCGGTCACAGGCTGGAGCTGTTCGCCGTGCGCGACACCAAGCAGATCCGATCGGCCGATGATGGCGAGGGCGGGGGCGAGGCGCCGCGCGGGCCCGGCCAGGGGTCTGGCCAGGGGTCTGGGCAGGGGTCCGCCGGTCCGAAAAACGGCGCGGCCTCCGGGCGCGCATCGGGATAGGATGTGGGCCGTGATCGGTAATTCCGGACCCGACGGCAAGAAAGTCTGTTCTCCCTGCGTCGGGAGCCTTGCGCAATGACCCTAGTCGAAACAAAGGCGAGCGGACCGGTCGACGTGAGGTCGAACGCCCTTCATCTTCGTTTGGCCGAAACCGAGGAGGAGGTGGCGGCGGCCCAGGCTTTGCGATATCGAGTCTTCTACGAAGAGATGTCGGCCAAGATGACTTCAGTAATAGCGGCGGCCAAACGCGACTTCGACGTCTTCGACGACTATTGCGACCACATGGTGGTTTTCGACGATGCGCGCGGCGCGGGACCGGAGGCGATCATTGGCACTTACCGGGTGATGCGGCGCGACGCCGCCAAGCGTTGCGGGCGATTCTACACAGCCGGCGAATTCAATATCGCACATCTGCTTGCCTTCCCGGGCGAGGTGATGGAGCTCGGACGATCCTGTATCAAAGCGGACCATCGCAACGGCGCGACCATGCAACTTCTATGGCGCGGTATCGCGGATTACGTTATGGCCCATGACGTCGGCTTGATGTTCGGCTGCGCGAGCCTGCCGGGGACCGAGCCGGCGGCCTTGGCCGTGCCGTTATCCTATCTCTATCACCATCACCTGGCGCCGCCCGCGCTTAGAGCCAGGGCCCTACCCGAACGCTACGTCGCCATGAACGCCATTCCGCCGGGGGACATCTCGCCGCGCACCGCGCTGCAAATGTTGCCGCCGCTTCTCAAGGGCTACCTGCGTCTAGGTGGATTCGTCGGCGAGGGCGCCGTGATCGACCATGACTTCGGAACCACCGATGTCTGCGTCGTGGTCAAGACCCAGTCGGTCACCGACCGTTACTTCCGCCACTACACACGCGATGACGTCGCCAAGAACGAGGACGCAAACTGAACGCCATGGCAGCGGCGGTATTCGGGTCCCCACTTAAAGCGCTCATTCGGCTTCTAGCCTACGGCGGTCTTACGCTGCTGTTGATGCCGGTGCAGGTGTTCGCCGTGTTGTTAGACTTGGAATTAAAGCGAACATTGCCCATCTGGTATCACGGTAAGTGCTGCCAGATTCTCGGATTCCGGGTCGAGGTACGCGGGCCGCGATCGACCGCCCACCCGACGCTATATGTCTGCAATCACGTCTCCTACCTCGACATCATGATTTTGGGATCTCTCATCAAGGGTAGCTTCGTCGCCAAGTCGGAGGTCGCGCGCTGGCCCCTGTTCGGCTGGCTCGCTCGGCTCCAGCGCTCGGTTTTCATCGAGCGGCGCGGTCTCAAGGCGGCCCGGCACCGGGACGCGTTGAATCAGCGTCTGGAGGACGGCGACGATCTGATTCTGTTTCCCGAGGGCACCAGCGGCGACGGCAATCAAGTGCTACCCTTCAAAAGCGCCCTGTTCTCGGTGGCGGAACGCAGGCCGCACGATATGCCGTTGTTGGTCCAGCCGGTCTCGATCGCCTATACACGGCTCGACGGCGTGCCCATGGGCCGCTACCTGAGGCCGTTGTTTGCGTGGTACGGCGACATGAAAATGGGCGGCCACCTCTGGCATGTGGCGGGGCTCGGCTGGGCGACGGTGGTGGTCGAATTCCATCCGCCGGCAACCATCGAGGCCTATGGCTCGCGTAAGATGCTGAGCGACTACTGCCAGGGCCGGGTGACCGCCGGCATGTCGGCCGCGCTCTCGGGCCGGCCCCAGCAGCCACCGCGCCCCGGCGCGGCGGCAGCCTAGCCATGGTGATTTATGCGGCCGATCTCCTGGACGGCGAGAGTTTCGACATCAAATATTTGAACTTATGCGCTTATTCACGTATCGCTTAAAAGACGCACGGCCCAGTCCGGACCGTGGATCCGGAATGAAAGGGTGAATCGGCCTTGGCCAAGAAGCTGTACGTAAAGACCTACGGCTGCCAGATGAACGTCTATGATTCCGCGCGCATGGCCGATGTGCTGGCGCCGCTCGGCTACGTCGCGGTCGCGGACCCCGAGGGTGCCGACATGGTGATCCTCAACACCTGTCATATTCGGGAGAAAGCCGCGGAGAAGGTCTATTCCGAGCTCGGACGGCTGCGCCCACTCAAACAGGCCCGCGCCGAGGCCGGGGCACGCATGACCATCGCGGTGGCCGGCTGTGTCGCGCAGGCCGAGGGCGCGGAGATCTTGCGCCGTGCGCCCCAGGTCGATCTGGTGTTCGGCCCGCAGACCTACCACCGCCTGCCGGAGATGATCGCCCGCGCGGCGCGCGAGCAGGGCGCGGGCGGGGTGCTCGACATCGAATTTCCGGTCGAGTCCAAGTTCGACCATCTGCCCGAGGCGGCGGCGCCCCAGGGCGTTTCGGCTTTCCTTTCGGTCCAGGAGGGCTGCGACAAGTTTTGCAGCTTCTGCGTGGTCCCCTATACCCGTGGCGCCGAGCATTCGCGTCCGGCCGCCGAAATCCTCGCCGAAGCCGAACGCCTGGTGGCTGGCGGCGCGCGCGAGATCACCCTGCTGGGTCAGAACGTGAATGCCTACCACGGCGCGGCACCTCGGGCCGCAGGGGGTGGCGCCATGGGCGGCGCAGAGGGTGACGGCGAGGGCGGCGGCGAGGGTGGCGGTGGTGCGAGCTGGGGCCTCGGCCGGCTAATCCGGCGGCTGGCCGATATCGAGGGGTTGGCGCGGCTGCGCTATACCACCTCCCATCCGCGCGATCTCGACGATCAGTTGATCGCCGCGCACGCGGAGGTGCCCAAGCTGATGCCCTACCTGCACCTCCCGGTGCAGTCCGGCTCCGACCGCATCCTCGAGGCCATGAACCGGGGCCACCGCGCCGCGGACTACCGGCACCAAGTGGCGCGTCTGCGCGCGGCCCGGCCGGATTTGGCGCTGTCCTCGGATTTCATCGTCGGCTTTCCCGGCGAGACCGACCGCGACTTCGCCGAGACACTGGCCCTGGTAACCGAGATTGGATTCGCCCAGGCCTATTCCTTCAAGTTCTCGGCGCGCCCCGGCACGCCCGCGGCGGCCATGGACGGGCAGGTACCCGAGCCGGTCAAGTCGGAGCGCCTGGCAATGCTTCAGACGCTGCTCGAGGCGCAGCAGGCGTCATTCAACCAATCCCAAGTCGGCCGCGTCCTGCCGGTACTGCTCCAGGCCCGGGGCCGCAAGCCGGGTCAGTTGACCGGCCGCAGCCCCTACATGCAGGCGGTCCACCTGATCGCGCCCGCGCACCTCTTGGGACAGGTCGTGGCGGCGCGCATCGAAACGGCGCGGACGAACAGCTTGTCCGCTTGCCTGTGGCTGGCCGAGGCGGGCCTGGGAGCCGAGGAGACAGCGGCTTCGGTGTCCGCGGAGGCGTTGGCGTGAGCGGCGCATCCAAGCCTGGCGCGGCGACGGTTAATGAGCCCGTGTTGCTCCAGTTCGACGACAACAATCTGCTGCCCCCGCTCTACGGCGAGCACGACCAACATTTGACCCGCCTTGAATCTCAGCTCGGCGTGCGCCTGGCCGCGCGTGGCAACCGGATTTCGATTACCGGGCCGGCCGACGCGGTACGCGCCGCGGAGCTCGCGCTCAACGGGCTCTACGAACGCTTGCGCAAGGGCCTAGAGGTCGGCGACGGCGAGGTCGATGCCGCGGTTCGCATGGTAGTCCAGGCGCCGGCCGGCACCGCGGTCGCCGATATCCACGCCGAAGACCTCGCGATCACGACCCGCAAGCGGCGGCTGTCGCCACGCTCGCCCAACCAAGCGGCTTACATGCGGGCGCTGCGCAGTCACGAACTGGTTTTCGCGATCGGTCCGGCGGGTACCGGCAAGACCTATCTGGCGGTGGCCATGGCGGTCTCGCTCATGATGGAGGGCCGGGTCGAGCGGATTATTTTGTCTCGTCCCGCGGTCGAGGCAGGCGAGCGCCTGGGATTCCTGCCGGGCGATATGCGCGAAAAGGTCGACCCCTACCTCCGGCCGCTCTACGATGCGCTCTTCGACATGCTGCCGGCCGAACAGGTGATGAGCCGCCTGTCCAACGACGAGATCGAAGTGGCGCCGCTCGCGTTCATGCGCGGGCGCACGCTAAGGAATTCCTTTGTCATCCTGGATGAAGCCCAAAACACCACGCCGGTGCAGATGAAGATGTTTTTAACCCGCCTAGGTGAGAATAGCCGCATGGTGGTGACCGGCGATCCCTCCCAGGTCGATCTCCCAAAGGGCCAGCCCTCCGGACTGCGCGATGTGGTCGAGCTGCTGCCCGCCATGGATCAGGTCGCTCTGGTGCGGTTTACCAACGTCGACGTGATGCGGCATTCGCTGGTCACCCGGATCGTGCGCGCCTACGAATCCCGTGACCGAAACGAGGACTCGGAGCAGGAACCCGGAGCGCCCACGTGAGCGATCTGCCACGGCGGCGCCCCAAAAGCCCCTCTTGAAATCATGAGTGACGACCCAGACCCTTGTCGTAGCAACGAAAACCCGCGGATTTCGGTCGCGGTCACCCTGCTCGACCCGGATTGGCCGCGGGCCGTGCCGGCGGTCGAGGACCTGGCGCGCCGGGCAGCGGAAGCCGCCCTGGCCGCCGCGGCCGATTCGGGCGCGGCCAAGGATATATTTTCGGCGCGCGACGCCGAGATCAGCCTGGTGTTGGCGGACGATGCCACGCTGCGGCGCCATAATCGGGATTATCGGAACATCGACAAACCGACCAACGTGCTGGCCTTCGCCGTGGCTGAAACGCCCGGGGTGGCTGATATGCCCGGGGAAAGCGAGGGACCGTTGCTGCTCGGCGACGTCCTGCTCGCCCGCGAGACCCTAGCCCGCGAGGCCCGGGAGCAGGGCAAGCGGCCGGCTGACCATTTCTGCCATCTGGTGGTGCATGGTGTATTGCATCTGCTCGGCCAGGATCACGGAAGCGAGACCGAGGCGCGGGTCATGGAACGGCTCGAGGTCGCGGCGCTCGGCCGTCTGGGCGTCGCCGATCCCTACGCCGCGGCCGTGGTGGGTTAGGATGCGCGGATGAGCCAGGCATCGGGTAGCAGCGGGCCGGTCAACGGCGGCCGGGGGGAGATCTCGGCGCTCGGCGGTTTTTGGCGATGGCTGTGCAAGCTGTTTCGCCGCGGCAATGGCGATTCCCAGCTGCGCGATACCATCGAGGAGATCATCGGCGAGATCGAGGAGGCGGTTCCCGAACAGGAAACGGCGACCCCGATCGGTGGCCATGAACGGTGGCTGCTCGGCAACATCGTCGCGCTTCGGCATCTGAGCGCCGACGACGTCATGGTGCCGCGCGCCGACATCGTCTCCGTGAGTTACGACACCCGGCTCGACGAGCTGATCGTGATCATGAGCGCGGCCGCCCATTCGCGCCTGCCGGTCTACCGCGAAAATCTGGACGACGTGCTGGGCATCGTCCACATCAAGGACGTGCTGAAGCAATCGTCCTCCGACCAACCCTTCGATCTGGCCGAGATCCTGCGCACCGTGCTGTTCGTCGCGCCCTCGATGCGGGCGCTCGATCTGCTCATGGAGATGCGGCTGAGGCGGGTCCATATGGCTTTGGTCGTCGACGAATTCGGCGGCATCGATGGGCTGATTACGATCGAGGACCTGGTCGAGGAGATCGTCGGCGAGATCGAGGACGAGCACGACGTGACCGAGGGGCCGAAGCTGGTCCGGCGCGCCGATGGCTCGTTGATCGCCGACGCCCGGGCCACGATCGAGGAGTTTGAGGAACTGGTGGGGCCGATCCTCTCCGATGAGGAGCGCGAGGAGGACCTGGATACTCTAGGCGGGCTGGTCTCGGATCTTGCGGACCGCGTTCCGACCCGGGGCGAACTCATCGTGCACGAGCCGAGCGGGGTCAGCTTCGAAGTCCTGGAGGCCGATCCGCGCCGGGTCAAACGGTTGCGGGTGCGCAACCTGCCAACCGCCCCGGCGCTTTCCGATATCGAAAGTGACGACTGAGTCCGCCCGTCCGGCGAAAGGACCCGGGTGGCCGGTCCGGCTCGCCACCCGCCTGGCGGGGCTACGAGGCTGGCGCCGCCACGGCGTGGCGGCGCTCTGTGGCGTGTTGGCGAGCGCCGCCTTGCCGCCACTCCATCTGGTGCCGCTCCTGATCCCTGCCTTTACGGGATTGTTGTGGCTGATCGATGGTGCCGCGCGGCGCCGCGAGGCGGTACTGCTCGGTTGGAGCTTCGGTTTCGGTCACATGCTCACCGGGCTGTATTGGATCGGCATCGCATTCCTGGTCGACTCGTCCCGATACGGCGCCGCCATGCCGTTTGCGGTGTTAGGTATGAGCGCCGGGCTCGCGCTGTTTCCGGCACTTGCCGTGGCGGCGGTGGCGGGGTCCGGCTGGCGGGGGCCGGCACGGGTCGCGCTGTTGGCCGCGGCCTGGCTCGCGGCGGAGATGCTGCGCGCCTGGGTGCTGACTGGATTTCCCTGGAACCTGATCGGCAATGTGTGGGCTTTCGCGCCCGCGATGCTGCAGCTTGCCGCGCTGACCGGGGTCTGGGGTCTCTCGGCGATGACCGTTTTTGCGGCGGCCGCGCCCGCGGTCCTGGCCGAACCCGGCGCCGGGCCCAAGGCTAAGCGAAACCGCACCGCTTTTGCCTTGCTGGCGCTGTTGCTGCCCGCATTGGTCTGGGGCGGTGGCGCGTTGCGCCTGGCCATGGCCCCGGCGCCCGGCGGCGATCCGGTCGACGGCGTGCTTTTGCGCCTTGTCCAGCCGAACATCGATCAGGCCTCGAAATGGCTGCCCGAGCTGCGCCGCGGCCACATCGAGACCCAGATGCGGCTTTCCAGCGGCCCGGCACAACGGCCGGTCAGCCATGTGATCTGGGCCGAAACCGCCGTGCCCTTTCTACTCGATGGCGAGCCGGAGCTGCGTGCCCAGCTTGCCGGCGCCGTGCCCCGGGGCGGCCTGCTTATCACTGGGGCGCCGCGCCTGGAAAGCTCGGGCGCAAACCGTCGCTTGTGGAACAGTCTGCACGGTCTCGACGAAGCCGGCGTTGTGGTCGGTACTTACGACAAACACCACTTGGTTCCCTTCGGCGAATACACGCCGCTGCGCGCGGTCTTGGGCCGGTTGGGTTTGGGCAAGTTGGTCGTGGGCTCGCAGGACTTCAGTGCGGGGCCGGGGCCGGTAACTCTCGATCTGCCAGGCCTGCCGCCATTTTCGCCGCTGATCTGCTACGAGGCGATTTTTCCCGGCCGCGTCGTTGCCGAGGGCACGCGGCCCCAGTGGCTGCTCAACATCACCAACGATGCCTGGTTCGGGACGTCCTCGGGTCCCTATCAGCACTTCGCGAGCGCCCGGATTCGCGCCGTCGAAGAGGGCCTGCCGCTCGTCCGGGTCGCCAACACCGGGATCTCGGCGGTGGTGGACTCTTATGGAAGACTGCTCGGCCAACTCCGCTTGAACCAAGCCGGAATCCTCGATTCCCACCTGCCCCGGCCGGCCAATGGTGTCACCCTGTATGCGCGATATGGTGACCGCATGGGGCTATTTCTCATAGTCATATTGGCGTTTTCCGCCTTGATATCCCGACGATTCTTAACGTAGTCTGCTGCCCTTCGGGGAGCCAAGACAATCAAATTAACGGCATGCGGTGGTGTGTTTGATCCAACCCGCAAACGATACAACTAAAGCGAGGATATTTAAATATGGCGCGCGTTATACGGGAGACATACGGGCGTGGTACGGGCCGGCCCAATCCAGTCGATGTCCACGTCGGCGCGCGGGTGCGGCTGCGGCGCACCCTGCTCGGAATGAGTCAGGAAAAGCTGGGGGATGCGATCGGCCTGACCTTTCAGCAGGTTCAGAAATACGAACGCGGGGCGAACCGAATTGGTTCGAGCCGGCTGTTCGACCTATCGCGGGTCCTCGATGTGCCGATCGAGTTCTTTTTCGACGAAATGCCCGGCGATGTCGCGGCCAACTCGCCGGCCCAAACCCGTGGCATGGCCGAGGAACCGGTGAGCTACGAGCTCGATCCGATGGCCAAGCGCGAGACGTTGGAATTGGTGCGCGCCTATTATAAAATTACCGATCCGCACGTTCGCAAACGGCTGTTCGAATTGACCAAGGCACTCGGCGCGGCCGCCGGAAAGGCCACCTAAGCAGGTTTCGGATACATCGCCCACACGGCGCGGGAGTACATTTCGCTTGACGTTTTTTGCGCGGGCGACAACATGAAACGCGGTCGGCCTAGCCGCCCGCGTTTCGTGTTTTGAACACTTCGGCCCGGCCAGGGATTTGGCGTGCTTGGGGCCAACTTCCGGCCGGCATTCACTGAGGGACAGGAAAATTGCGCAAGGGCACCTACCTCTTTACGAGCGAATCCGTGTCGGAGGGACATCCCGATAAGATCTGTGATCGAATTTCGGATGCCATCGTCGACTCGTTTCTCTCCCACGACCCCCATTCGCGGGTCGCGGTCGAGACCATGGCGACGACCAATCGGGTCGTGTTGGCCGGCGAGGTGCGCGGCCCCTCGGAAGTCAATCCCGCACTGGTCGAGCAGGTGGTTCGCCATGCGGTCAAGGAGATCGGATACGAGCAGGACGGATTCCATTGGGATCGGTTGTGCCTGGAAAACCATATCCACGAGCAGTCCGCGGACATCGCCCGGGGTGTCGACGCCGCGGGCAACAAGGACGAGGGCGCTGGTGACCAGGGCATCATGTTCGGCCATGCCTGCACGGAAACCGGCGAGCTCATGCCCGCGCCGATCCATCTTTCGCACAACATCCTGAGGTCTCTGGCTGAGGCCCGCCATTCAGGCGCTGAGCCCGGCCTCGGTCCTGATGCCAAGAGCCAGGTGACGCTAGAATACGAGAATGGCGTGCCGCGGCGTGCGACCTCGATCGTGGTCTCGACTCAGCACAACGCGGACTTGGATCAGGACCAGGTGCGCGAAATCGTCCGTCCGCACGTCGTCAACGTGCTGCCCGAAGGCTGGATGTGTAAGGAGACCGATTTCTACGTCAATCCGACCGGCCGCTTCGTGATCGGCGGCCCGGACAGCGACTGTGGCCTGACCGGGCGCAAGATTATCGTCGACACCTATGGCGGCTCCGCGCCTCACGGTGGCGGCGCCTTTTCCGGCAAGGACCCGACCAAGGTCGACCGCTCGGCCGCTTACGCGGCACGCTATCTCGCCAAGAACGTGGTCGCGGCCGGGCTCGCGGCGCGTTGCACCTTGCAGCTTTCCTACGCCATCGGCGTGTCCAAGCCACTTTCGCTCTACGTCGATTCCGAGGGCACCGGTCAAGTCGACGAGGAGCGCCTCTCGGCGACCCTGCAGGAGCTTATGGACTTGAGTCCTCGTGGTATTCGCGAACATCTCGGCCTAAGCAGGCCGATCTACGCGCGCACTGCTGCCTACGGGCACTTCGGCCGGGCGACGGATGCGGACGGCGGCTTTTCTTGGGAGCGGCTTGATCTGGTCGATTCCCTGAAATCGGCCTTCAACGCCTGACCCGCTGCGCGCTTTTCGGGTCTGGGAGACCCCGGGTCTGGGAAACCATGGTATCGCGCGATTCCGAACCAGAAAACGATCCGCGGTCTGGACCAGGCCGGCGCGCTTTCTATGGGCGCCGCCAGGGCCGGCGGCTGCGGCCCGGCCTCAAGGCGCTGTTCAACGAAACGCTGCCGAAAATTGCGGTTCCCCTGTCCCCAGACGGCGGCCAGCTAGACCCCAACACCCTGTTCGACGATCCGCGCGCGGGCTTCGCCTTGGAAATAGGCTTCGGCGGAGGCGAGCACCTGGCCTGGCAGGCCGAACAGCATCCCGAAATCGGCTTCTTGGGCGCGGAATACTTCGTCAACGGGGTGGCCGGGCTGTTGCGCCAGATCGAGGATCGCGGCCTCGACAACGTCCGAATCTACCATGGCGACGCCCGCGATCTGCTCGATGCGCTGCCCGGCTGCTGCCTGGACCGTGCCTATGTCCTGTTTCCCGATCCCTGGCCCAAGACCCGCCATCACAAGCGCCGGATCGTCCAGGACCAGACCCTGGCCCGGCTCGCCGAGGTCATGAAGGACGGCGTTGAACTGCGCTTGGCGACCGACGATATGGATTATTTGAGATGGATGCTGGAGCGCCTGCTCCGGAGCCCGGATTTCGAATGGCTGGCCCGCGGACCCCAGGACTGGCGCGAACGGTCCGAGGATTGGCCCCTGACCCGCTACGAGATCAAGGCCGTCGACCAGGGTCGCAGGCCGGCGTATCTGCGGTTTCGGCGCCGCACGCGGGGGGGGGCTTCGAAAAGGCAAAATGAGCGGCCAAGCCGGGCTTGAGGCCCGGAGTTCAGGCGGCCAAGCCGGGCTTAAGGCCCGGAGTTCAGGCAGGTAGAAAAGCCTTGCGAGGCACGGCGGTCCGGCGCTAGATTGCGCCGACCTTAGGTTGACGCGGTCGCGGAGGTTGGGACTGTGTCAGGTCGCCGTCGGGGTGGGCCTTTGGCCCCTTTTTTTATGGACGATCGCGGAACGGAATCTGAGGCAATTGACCGAGGCCTGCGAGAAGCTGGCGCCGGCTTTCGTTAAGACCAGCGAGGGCCCGGCAGCCGAAGTGGAGCGTCTGATCGCACCGGCGGTCGCGGCGATGGGCTATGACATCGTCCGGGTGCTGCTTTCGGGAAAGCAGAGGCCGCGACTGCAGATCATGGCCGAGCGCCAGGATGGCGCCGGCATGCTGGTTGAGGATTGTGTTGCGCTCAGCCGCGCGATCGAGGCGATTCTCGATGTCGAGGACCCGATCGCAAAGGCCTACGAGCTCGAGGTCAGCTCGCCAGGTATCGACCGGCCACTGACTCGCTCGGCGGATTTCGAGCGCTTCGTCGGCTTCGAGGTGAAGCTCGAAACCTCCCCGCCGCACGAAGGCCGGCGGCGCTGGATCGGCCGCTTGGTGGCCCTTGAGGGCGAGACGGTGCGGATCGAGACGGAAGAGGGCGAGGTCGCGCTGCCCTGCACGGCGATCGCCAAGGCGAAGCTGGTGTTGACCGATGATTTGGTAGCCGCCGCCGAACGTATGCGGACGGTGGCAAGCGAAGGAACAGAGTGAGCGATGGACACGACAGCGCTTTCCAGAACCGAACTCCTGCAGGTCGCCGATGCGGTGGCCCGTGAAAAGAGCATCGAGCGGGAAGAAGTGCTCGAAGCCATGGAGCAGGCTATCTCAAAAGCCGGCCGCGCCAAATACGGCCACGAACATGACATTCGCGCCGCGATCGACCGCAAAACCGGCGAAGTCCGATTGCGGCGCTACCGCGAGGTGACCGACGAGATCGAGAACGAGATCACTCAGGTCACGGTGAGCGAAGGCCAGGCGCACCAGCCGGGCATTGCGGCGGGCGAGTTCATCATCGAGGAGCTGCCACCCATCGAATTGGGGCGCATCGCGGCACAGACCGCCAAGCAGGTGATCGTCCAGAAGGTTCGCGAGGCCGAGCGCCAGCGCCAGTATCGCGAATACCAGGGTCGCTCTGGCGAGATCGTCAACGGTATTGTCAAGCGCAACGAGTTCGGCAACGTCACCATCGATCTGGGCCGGGCCGAGGCGATGATGCGGCGCGATGAATCCCTGCCGCGGGAATCCTTCCGTACCGGTGACCGCGTGCGTGGCTACATCTACGATGTGCGCGAGGAGCAGCGCGGTCCACAGATCTTCGTCTCGCGTAGTCATCCACAGTTCATGGCCATGCTGTTCGCTCAAGAGGTACCGGAAATCTACGATTCGATCATCGAGATCAAGGCGGTAGCGCGGGATCCGGGCAGCCGCGCCAAGATCGCGGTGATCTCCCATGATTCTTCGATCGATCCGGTCGGCGCCTGCGTCGGCATGCGCGGCAGCCGGGTCCAGGCCGTGGTCAGCGAACTGCAGGGCGAAAAGATCGACATCATCCCCTGGTCGCCGGACCCGGCAACCTTCGTGGTCAACGCCTTGGCGCCGGCGGAGGTGAGCAAGGTGGTGCTCGACGAGGAGCAGGGCCGGATCGAGGTGGTGGTTCCGGACGAGCAGCTTTCGCTGGCCATCGGCCGCCGCGGCCAGAACGTGCGTCTGGCCTCCATGCTGACCGGCTGGGACATCGACATCATGACCGAGGAGGAGGAGTCGCGGCGCCGCCAGGAAGAATTGCGCACCAGTTCGCAGAGGTTCATCGAAGCGCTCGACGTCGATGACGTGCTCGCCCATCTCCTGGTCGCCGAGGGATTCTCGACACTCGACCAAGTCGCCTTCGTGCCGATCGAAGAGCTGGCGCAGATCGAAGGCTTTGATGACGATGTCGCGGAGGAGCTTCGCGCCCGCGCCCGCGCCCATCTCGAAGAAGTCAACCGCAAGAACGACGAGCGCCGTCGCGAGCTCGGTGTTAGCGACGAGCTCGCGTCGGTTCAGGGCCTGGCCTCGGCGCTTCTGGTGACGCTCGGCGAGAACGGCATCAAGACGCTCGACGATCTCGGCGACCTGGCGAGCGACGAATTGATCGAGGTTCTGGGCGAGCAGGCGCCCGCCGCCGCCGAGGCCGATGCGATCATCATGGCGGCCCGCGCTCATTGGTTTGACGATGAGCCGGAGCCGGAGCCGGAGCCGGACTCGGCCGAGGACGAAATGGCGGCGGCTGCGGCCGAGGCCGGCGACGCCGCCCAAGGCGGCGAGACGAAGGAGGCCTAGGCCCGCGATGGCGGCTTCGGTACAGATGGTCGATCCCGACTCGCCCCCCCATGGGCGCCCCGAGACCCGCCCGGGCACCCGCCCTGGCGCGCGCGAGAAGAGCGTCTCGACCTCGGTTCGCCGCTGTATCGCGAGTGGCGAACTGCGGCCGAAGGCCGAGATGATCCGCTTCGTCGCCGATCCCGAAGGGGTCGTCGTGCCCGATCTGGCCGGGCGGCTGGCAGGCCGGGGGTTCTGGCTGGCGCCTCGGCGCGCGCATTTGGAACGGGCTTGTGCCCGCAACCTCTTCGCCAAGGCGGCGAAAGCGCCGCTACGGGTGCCCGATGACCTGCCCAGGCGCGTCGAAGAGCTATTGCTCCGCCGTTGCCTCGAGCTGATCGGCCTCGCCAAACGGGCCGGCCAAGCGGTTTCCGGCTATCAGCGGGTTGCCTCTCTGCTTGCTTCCGGAGGGGTCTCGGTGCTATTGGCGGCTGTTGACACGGCGGATGGCGGGCGGCGCAAGCTGCGCGCGGTGGCGCGGTCCCAGGATCCGGCGCCGCAAGTCGTGGAGGTTTTTACCGCCGAGGAGTTGGGCCGGGCGCTAGGTCGGGCCGCGCGTGCGCATGTTGCGATCGCGCCGGGCGGCCTTGCGGTGCGGCTCGCTATTGAGGCCGCACGCTTGGCGGAATTGCGGGGCGATTTGCGGCGGGTGAACGATGGCTGAGCACCCTACCGGTGCTGGCGCGAGGTAAGATGACGACGAGCGAAGAAAAAGAGAAGCAAAAGCCGCTGAGCCTGAGGCCCGGCAAGCTGAGCCTGAAGAAGACGGTGGAGACCGGCCAGGTCCGCCAAAGCTTCAGTCACGGCCGGTCCAAGACGGTGACCGTGGAGGTCAAGCGCTCCCGAACATTCGAGGCGGGTGCCGGCGGCCGCATGACCGAGGTTACCGAGGCGCGTCGCGCCGCCGAAGCGGCCCTGGGCGAGTTAATCGCGCAACCGGAGACCGCCGAGACCGAAACGCGCGCCCGCAGCCTGACCGCCGGCGAACGCGCCACCAGGGTCCATGCGCTGGAGCAATCGCGCCACGATGAGGAAGAGCGTGCGCTCGCGGATGCCGAGGCCGAGAAGCGCCGCCAAGAAGACGAAGTCACGGCCAAGGCGCGTGCCGAAGAAGAAGCGGCAAAGGCCGCGTTGGAAGGCAAGTCCGCGGCGCCTGCCGAGGCGCCTACTGTCCTGGATCCGGCAGCTCTCGCCGTGGAGATCGCGGAGGAACGTTCCAGCCGCGCCAAGCCCGATGGCGGTGACAACCTCGGCGGCCGGGTCAAGCGCAAAGGCGCCATTCCGCCGAAGCCGGCCACGCCGCGCCGTGGCGGCGAGGAGCGCCGGCGTCACGGCAAGCTAACCATTTCCCAGGCGCTGGAAGGCCGCGACGGCCGCCAGCGTTCGCTTGCCTCGGTGAGGCGTCAGCGTGAGAAGATGCGTGCGATGCCGGCCAAGCAGGCCCATCAACCGCCGCAACGGGTCATCCGGGATGTGATAATTCCCGAGACCATCACGGTCCAGGAGCTTGCCAATCGCATGGCCGAGCGCGGCGCCGAGGTGGTCAAAGCTTTAATGAAGATGGACGTCATGGCGACTATCAACCAAGTTATCGATGCCGACACCGCGGAGCTGGTGGTCGATGAGTTCGGCCACAATACCAAGCGGGTTTCCGCCGCCGACGTCGAGCTGGGTATCGGTGGGACGGCCGACGACGACGACGCGTTGCAGCCGCGCCCGCCGGTGGTGACCGTGATGGGCCACGTCGATCATGGCAAGACCTCGCTGCTCGATGCCTTGCGCGCCACCGATGTGGCCGAGCACGAGGCCGGCGGCATCACTCAACACATCGGCGCCTACCAGGTCAGTCTTTCTTCGGGCGACCAGATCACCTTCATCGACACCCCTGGCCATGCCGCATTCACCGAGATGCGGCTGCGCGGCGCCACGGTTACCGACATCGTGGTCTTGGTGGTGGCCGCCGACGATGGGATCATGGAACAGACCGTCGAGGCCATCAATCACGCCAAGGCCGCCGAGGTTCCGATCATCGTAGCGATCAACAAGATCGACCGACCGGACGCCGATTCCGACCGAGTCAGGAAAGGGCTGCTGCAGCACGAATTGGTGGTCGAGGAGATGGGTGGCGAGATCTTGGCGATCGAGGTCTCGGCCAAGGAGAAAACCAACCTCGACAAGCTGGAGGAGGCGATTCTCCTGCAGGCCGAGCTTCTGGAACTCAAGGCGAACCCGGAGCGTTCGGCCGAGGGCGCGATCATTGAGGCCAAGCTCGAGCGCGGCCGCGGTTCGGTCGCGACCGTGCTAGTCCAGCACGGCACCTTGAAAGTCGGCGACGTTTTCGTGGCTGGCAGCGAATGGGGCCGGGTGCGGGCCATGGTCGACGAACGTGGCGACCCGGTCGAGTCGGCCGGCCCCTCGGTGCCCGTGGAGGTCTTGGGGCTAAACGGCACGCCCTTGGCCGGTGACGACTTGGTCGTGGTCGAAACCGATGGCCGGGCCCGCGAGATTGCCGATTTCCGCCAGGACAAGAAGCGTGATTTGAGCATCGCCGCCTCTGGCCGCGGAACCCTCGAGCAGATGCTCAGCCGGATCCAAGAGGGCGAGGCCAGTCAGCTTCCGCTGGTTATCAAGTCGGACGTGCAGGGCTCTCTCGAGGCCATCACCTCCAGCCTAGGAAAGCTGGGTACCGACGAGGTCGAGGTCCAGGTGCTGCACTCCGGCGTTGGCGGCATCAACCAATCCGACATGACGCTGGCGCGCGCGACGGGCGCCATGGTCATCGGCTTCAACGTGCGCGCCAATCCCCAGGCGCGCGAGATGGCCAAGCGCGACAACGTGGATATCCAATACTATTCAATCATTTACAACGTCGTCGACGACATCAAGGCGGCGCTCTCTGGCATGTTGGCGCCGACTCGGCGCGAACATTTCCTGGGCTACGCCGAGATTCGCGAGGTGTTCAACATTACCAAAACCGGCAAGGTTGCCGGCTGCATGATCACCGAAGGCCAGGTCAAGCGCGGCGCCAAGGTGCGGCTGCTGCGCGATGACGTCGTAATCCACGACGGCATGCTGAAAACCCTGCGCCGCTTCAAAGACGAGGTCCGGGAGGTCAAGGAAGGCTATGAATGCGGCATGGCCTTCGAGAACTACGGCGATATCCAGAACGGCGACCGCATCGAGTGCTACGAGATCGAGGAGGTGGCCCGCGAGCTCTAGCATCCGGGTGTGCGGTGCCGTCGCGCCGCTACCGCCCGCGCAGGCCCGGTCACTCTGATAACGCTTGAACCAAGACATTGGGATATCCGCGCGCCGCGGCAAGGCGCCGAGCCACCGGCAGCTTCGGGTCGGCGAGGAGTTGCGCCATGCGCTGTCGCGCATCCTCGCTCGCGGCGAACTGCGCGATCCGTCGCTCGCCGATCTCAACCTGACCGTCACCGAGGTCCGGCTCAGCCCCGACCTTAAGAACGCGACCGCGTTCGTCGTGCCGCTCGGCGGCGGCGGCCTGGAGGCCGCGGTCGCCGCGCTCAACCGTGCCGGCGGGTTCTTCCGCAGCCGGCTCGCCCAGGAAGTGGCCCTGCGTCATGCGCCGCGCGTCGCGTTCGCGCCCGACCGCTCCTTCGATGAGGCGCGCCGGGTGGACGAGATCCTCGAGCGGCCACGGGTCCGGCGCGATCTGGTCGCGGGCTCGGGGGTCGCAGACTCGGGGGTCGCAGACTCGGGAGCCGCAGATTCGGGAGCGGGTGCCCCAGGGCCGGATGAAACGGAGTCCGATGAAGTGGGTGACGATCATGGCGCGTAACCGCAAGGGCCAGCCGATCCACGGCTGGGTCGTGGTCGACAAGCCGTTGGGGCTGACCTCGACTCAGGTGGTGGGCCGGGTGCGCCGCGTCTTCGATGCCCGCAAGGTCGGCCACGGCGGCACGTTGGATCCGCTGGCCACCGGCCTGCTGCCGATCGCCATGGGCGAGGCGACCAAGACCGTGCCCTACGTCATGGAAGGCGACAAGGCCTACCGTTTCACCCTGCGCTGGGGTCAAGCGACGGCGACCGACGACACCGAGGGCGCGGTCACCGCGGTCTCGGACCGGCGCCCGGCGGAGGCCGAGATCCAGGAGGTTCTGCCCCGCTTCCAGGGTGTCATCGACCAGGTGCCGCCCAACTATTCGGCGATTAAAGTCGCCGGCCAGCGCGCCTACGACCGTGCCCGCGCCCAGGAGGTGTTTGAGCTGAAGGCGCGCCCGGTGACCATTCACAGCCTGGTGCTGGCTGGCCGGGAGGGTGCGGATTTGGCCAGTTTCGAGGTCATCTGCGGCAAAGGGGCCTATATGCGCTCGCTGGCCCGGGACTTGGGGGCGGCTCTGGGCTGTTATGCCCATGTGATCGAACTGCGCCGGACCGGCGCCGGGCCCTTTACCCAGGACCATGCGATTTCGCTGGAATCCTTGGAGGCCCTGGGGCATAGTGCCGCCGCTTCGGGAGCCCTGCTCCCCATCGAGACCGCGCTGGACGACATCCCGGCGCTGGCCTTGACGGAGATCGAGGCAAATCGCCTGCGCTGCGGACAAGCGGTGTCCATGTTGGCCCGCGCCAATCTCGAGCGTATCCGGGAGTTCGAAAACGGGGTTATCGTCTACGCCACCACGGGCGGCAAGCCGGTGGCCCTGGTCCGTTACGAAGCCGGCGATATTCACCCGGTCCGCGTACTCAACATTTAGCTATCGAGGAAAAGATCACACGATGTCGATTACGGCTGAACGCAAAATTGAAGTGGTGCGCGAGTATGCGCTTCACGAGGGCGACACAGGTTCGCCCGAGGTCCAAGTCGCGATCCTTTCCGAACGGATCAAGAACCTGACCGAGCACCTACAGGCCCACAAAAAGGATTTTCACTCTCGCCGTGGTCTCCTGATCATGGTGGGGCAACGCCGGCGCCTCTTGGACTACGTCAAGGGCCGGGACCAGTCCCGTTACGAGACGCTGATTCAGCGTCTGGGACTGCGCCGATAACGGCGGCGCGAAACTTGGAGTTGCGCCTTCGCTCTGGTGCCATGACCGGTTCGACAGGGTTGCGGGCGCGGGCCACGAAGATATTTGCAACAGGTACACACGACTGTGCGGCGTCGCGATCCGGCCGGGGCGACGTCGATTGGAGGCCGGGCCTACGTAAGGGGCGGCGCGCGATCACGCGCGGTGCCCCTTGCGCTGGTCCGGCCCATGGATGCCGGCCGCATGTTGGAAGGACGAAGATATAATGTTTACTACCCACACCAAAGAGATTGAGTGGGGCGGGCGCAAGCTTACCCTCGAGACCGGCCGCATCGCGCGCCAGGCCGATGGCGCCGTGCTCGCGACCTATGGCGAGACCGTGGTGCTGTGCACCGCTGTCGGCGCACCGACGCCGCGCGTCGGCATCGATTTCTTTCCGCTGACCGTCAACTATCAGGAAAAGACTTTCGCCGCGGGCAAGATCCCCGGCGGGTTTTTTAAACGCGAGGGACGGCCGAGCGAAAAGGAAACTCTGACCTCGCGGTTGATCGACCGGCCGATCCGGCCGCTGTTCGCCGCCGGCTACCGGAACGAGACCCAGATCATCTGCACCGTGCTCAGCCACGATCTGGAGAATGATCCGGACGTGGTCGCCATGGTCGGCGCTTCGGCGGCCCTGACTATTTCGGGCATACCCTTCCTGGGTCCGATCGCCGGCTGCCGCATCGGTTATAAGGACGGCGAGTATCTACTCAACCCGACCACGACCGATTTGGCCGATTCCAAGCTCGACTTGATGATGGCCGGCACCAGCGAGGGCGTGCTGATGGTCGAGTCCGAGGCCGAGGAACTCAGCGAGGCGATCATGTTGGGTGCCGTGGCCTTCGGTCACGATTCCATGAAGCCAGTGCTCGAGGCGATCATCGGACTCGCCGAGGCCTGCGCCAAGGAGCCCCGCGAAATTCCGGAGCCGGCGCCCGAGACGGCGAGCGTGCACGAGAAATTCGCGGCCCAGTTCTCCGACCAGCTGACCAAGGCCTACCAAGAGCCCGAAAAGATGGCGCGCCAGGACAAGGTCGGCGCGGTCAAGGCCGCGGCAATCGAGAGTTTGGGCGAGGGAGAGGCCGAACTCGCGGTTGCGGGCAAGGTTTTCAAGTCGCTGGAAAGCGAGATTGTGCGCGGCACGATCCTCAAGACCGGCAAACGCATCGACGGCCGCACCACCAGCGAGGTGCGGCGCATCGACTGCCAGGTCGGCGTGCTGCCACTGACCCACGGCTCGGCCCTGTTCACCCGCGGCGAGACTCAGGCGTTGGTCACCACCACCCTGGGCACGGGCCAGGACGAGCAGATTATCGACGCGCTCGCGGGCGAATATCGGGAGCACTTCATGCTGCACTACAACTTTCCGCCCTATTCGGTCGGGGAGGCCAGCTTCCTGCGTTCGCCGGGCCGGCGCGAGATCGGCCATGGCAAGCTGGCGTGGCGGGCGATGAAGTCGCTGATGCCCGAAAAAGAGGACTTCCCCTACACGATCCGCGTGGTCTCGGAGATCACCGAGTCGAACGGCTCTTCCTCGATGGCTTCGGTGTGCGGCGCTTCGCTGGCCATGATGGACGCAGGCGTGCCGCTTACGCGCCCGGTGGCCGGCATCGCCATGGGCCTGATCAAGGAAGACGACGAGTTCGCGGTACTCTCCGACATCCTCGGCGACGAGGACCATCTGGGCGACATGGACTTCAAGGTGGCCGGCACCGATACCGGCATCACCTCGCTGCAGATGGACATCAAGATTACCTCGATCACCACCGAGATCATGGAGATCGCACTCAACCAGGCGCGCGACGGGCGCCTGCACATCCTGGGCGAAATGTCCAAGGCGTTGGATCATGCCCGCGATGGCGTGTCCGACCACGCGCCCAGGATTACCGTGATCACCATCCCCAAGGACAAGATCCGCGAAGTGATCGGC
>CAXMQD010000526.1:0-4710 GCA_964194965.1 uncultured Acidimicrobiia bacterium
CGCGCCTTTTCCGAAGCGCTTCGCCACGGCATTTATAAAACCATCAACGTCGTCTTGGGTAATGTCGCGAGCACGGCGTCCACCTATCAGGGGTTTCACGTGCAATTCAATCCGGCGTTTGTCCCTTGCGACGGTGCCTGCTTTCTTTTGGGCCACGCCCTCCAACAGGTAAAGGTCGCACAATTCGGCAACCGTGATGGCCTGCCGAGACCTTGTCCTGCTCTCTGCCGGGTCCTCTCCCGCGGTTACCAGACCCAGCAGGCGCTTGGCTTCTTTTCGCGCCACCTCTGGCGTGAGCGATTTGGTTTCTCCCGTTCTCGGGTCCGTCCAAGGCCGCCCGTGCTGCCCAATGGTGACGCGGCGTGTCCGTCCCTTGCGCCCGCCAATGCGGTATTGGGTCAAATAGGTCCGGGTTCCGGTTGGTGTGACTTTCAAACCGAAGCCGAGAATCTCGGAGTCCCAGAGAAGCTTATCGCGGTCGCCGGGCTCTTGGGCGTCTACGCTGCGCTTCGTAATCCTGCCGGTTGCCAATTTCCTCGCGCTCCCGTGCTTACTGTTGGGCCAGTTTAGTCTCTAGTAATCACTAGGTAAGCGCGCTAAGCGGAATTGCAAAGGTCCAAGAGGCACGTTAATGCCAAGAAAACAGGGGTTGTCGGAACCTTGAGGAATTCATCGGAATGGCGAAGATTCTAGGAAGGCGCCCCAGGCCCGGGCGTCGTCGAGTTCGGCTCGGCGGGCGCTGCCGGGACCGCGCGCGCCGATTTGAATGATTCGATCGATCTGAGCCATCTCCGAGGCGCGGCGCATGGTGCTGGAGAAACCTTCGCGCACGCCCTTCACCTGGTCGCGCCAGTCGATATGGGCGTCGATTTGCACGATGGTGATCTCGCGCGTATCCGAATAAGCCGCGAACAGTGGGATCGGCACCGAATCGTCGCCGCCGAGCAGCAGCGGCACCGCGCCGCGCTCCCGGATGCCGCGCACCGCGGCCTCGATGTTGGCGCGGTTGGACGCGCCGTCGTGGAGCTCGCCCGCCACGTCGCCACAGTCCGCCACCCGCGCGCCGCCGAAGACCGGTCCCATGGCGTCGAAGTCGAACTGTTCCGGATTGGCGCTGTACCAGCCGAGCGCGGCGCGCACGGCGGTGGCGCCGTTCGCGGCGTGGCTCGGCTTGCCGGGCTCGTAGGGTGTGCCGTGGGGCGCGCCAAGCACCGCGACCTCGGCCTCGAGCGTCCCCAAATCGGCGCAGAACGGCACCCCGCAAAATGTCTGTTCCGGCTCGATCCGTTCGGTCATGCTCGCCAATCTCCGAATAATACCAAAGGTCCTTAATATTGACCCATAGAGACGGCTTCCCAAGGTTTTCGGCCAGGAGCGCGTGGCGTGGTGGTGCGGGACACCGCGAGCCGCGCGCCCCGTCCACAAGCATTGGGCCGCCCGAAATCCTTGGGAAGCCGCCTGCGGTCGCGCGGGCGAACCGGCAGGGGACTCCCTTGCGGCGTCGGGAAGCCTTGCCGATGACCCGCATCGCCCGCGGCTCCCCTCCTGCACGGCGGATCGCCCGCGCGATCTCTTTGGGTCAATATTAAGGACCTTTGGTATCAGCCCTGACGTCACGTGTTATAGGGTAACCGGGGCAAGAACCACAGGGAACGGCCGTATCATGATTGAAGATCCTCCCCTTCTGACCGTCCAAAGCGATTTCGAGCGCCCCACGGCCGCCGCGGTCAAAGCGCTCGCCGGCGCGCCCACGGGCCATCTGGTCGACGCGCTCGGCGGCCACGGCGCGCTCGACCACCGCATCAAGCCGGTCACCCAAGCGCCGCCGGCGGATCAGGTTTTCTGCGGCGTCGCGGTGACCTGCGACTGCGGGCCGGCGGACAACCTGGCGGTCTTCGCGGCGCTCGAGGCGACCCAGCCCGGCGACGTCATCGTGGCCGCCACCGGCGCCTACATGGGCTGCGCCCTGATTGGCGACCTGCTGCTCGGCATGGCCCGGAACTGCGGTGCGCTGGCCTTCGTGACCGACGGGTTGGCGCGCGACCTGGATGGCCTCGAGGCGGTCGGTATCCCGGTGTTCTGCCGCGGCATCAGCCCCAACTCGCCGGCGCGCAATGGCCCGGGCAAGGCCGGCCTGCCGGTCCATCTCGGCGGGATGACGGTCGCGAGCGGTGACGTGGTGGCCGGCGACCGCGACGGCGTGGTGGTGGTGCCGCGTGCGCGAATCGCGGAGGTCGCCCAGGCCCTGGAGAAAATTCGCGAAGCCGAGACGGGGCTCGAAGCCAAGGTCCAGGGCGGCCTGAAGATCCCGGACTTCGTCGCCGATTTGCTCGGCTCCGACCGGGTACGCCGGCTCGATTGAGCCGGTCGCGCTATTCGCTGCGGCGGACCGACGCGTCGGGGCGTTTTGCGACCTCGGGATTGAGTTGGGTGCCCAGGCCGGGGCCTTCGGGCAGGCGGATCCGGCCTTGCCAGAGCGGCGGCAGCGCGGTCACCAGCTCGTCGTACCAGCCGTAATAGAACGCCCGGACGATCTCCTGAATGAACACGTTGGGGGCGGCCAGCGCCAGGTGTACCGAGGCGGTGAGCGCCACCGGCCCGGTACAGTCGTGGGCCGCGAAGGGCAGGTGCCAGGCCTCGCACATGGCGGCCACCTTGCGGGCTTCGGTCAGGCCACCGCCCCAGACCAGGTCCATGATCGCCACGCCGGCGGCATCGAGTTCGAGCAGGTCGCGGAACTGCCCCTTGCCGCCCAGGGTTTCGCCGGTGGCGATCGGCGCGCGAACCTCGCCGGCGACCTCGGCGAGGCTGCCCAGGTGGTCCATCCGGACCGGGTCCTCGATCCACAGCGGTTCAAAGGGGTCGAGGGCGCCGACGATACGCTTGGCGCTGGGCAGATCCCAGAGCGCGTGGAGCTCCGCCATGACCTCCATCTCCCCGCCCAGGGCCTCGCTGATCTCGGCAAACGGCGCGAGCGCTTTGGCCAGGTCGGCATCGGAGATGTATTGGCCGCCGGATGCCTCGGCGGCGAAGTCGAAGGGCCAGATTTTCATCGCCGTGATGCCCATGTCGAGCAGGCTCCGGGCCAACTCGACCGGACGGTTCAGAAAGCCGTCCAAATCCTCGTAGGGGTTGTCTGGTCCGGCCGGGCCGGCCGAAAGCCCGAAGTCGTCGGTTTTTACCGCCGCGGTATTGCGCACGTACTGGGTCCCCGCGCAGGTGTTGTAGACGCGGATCGATTCCCGGCTCGGACCGCCCAGAAGCTGACATACCGACTGTCCCGTGGCCTGACCCCAAAGGTCCCAGAGCGCGATGTCGACGGCCGAAGCGGCGCGCATTTCGGCGCCGGAGCCCCCCTTGCCGACGTAGCCGAGCAGGCGCGGGGCGTGGCGCTCGACCGCGCGCGGGTCCTGGCCCAGCAGATAGGGTGCGATGAAGTCGTGGATATGGGCCTCGACCGCGCCGGGACCGAAATAGCTCTCGCCGAGGCCGACCGGCCCCTGGTCGCTGTGGACCTGGACCCAGATCAGGTTCGGAAACGCTTCCAGGCGGATGGTCTCGATGGCGGTGACCTTCATGGCCGATTCTCCGATTTCTCGTCAACTTCGGGCGCGGCGTCGTCCTCGCCAGGGGTTTCACCGTCGCTGGGGTCTTTCTCGTCGTTCCGCGAAGCCAACTTTTCGTAACTTTCGCGAACGGTTTCGAAGTGGCTTGGGTCGGACGGTTCAGCGCCTGACCGGCGCCGCGCTTCCGCCTGTTCGTGGCGTTTCGCGATGTCTTCGATGTGGCCCAGGTCATGGGCCTGGAGCCGAATGTCTTCGGTCCTGCGTTGGGCCCAGTCGTCATCGATATTGACGCTTTTGACGTACAGCCAATGCGCGGCAAGGACAAAGCCCCAACCGAACATCGGCCACAGGAACCACAATGGGCCGGGTGTCATTAGGTCGATCAGGAACAAGGCGCCAATGACGGCGGCATAAATCAAGACGTGACGGCGCAGACGGCGAAACGCGCGATCGCGTTCGGTGGTCTCGTCACTTGCGGCTGGGACGTCGTTCATGGACCCTGGTTTAGTGTGGTGGATCAGAAGTACGTCACATCCTGGATGCGGCGTATTTCTGATCCACCACACTAGACCGGGGGACTCCCTACTCGCCCGCGACCGTATCCGGCATGTTCGGATAGAATTTCGCCATGGCCACCACCCGCACGGAATAAGCCAGCAGACCCAGGGCGGCGCCAACCAGCACCCATTTGTCGATCGCGCCGAGCCCGGGAGGAAATCCTTTAACGACGAAATATAGCAGTGCGGCCAGTGGCGCGGATGCGCAAACAAGAGCGGCGGCGGCGTTCTTGGTCATGGCGAGGACGATGGCGCCGCAAACCACGCAGAACGCATAGATCGAGACCACATCGGATCGCCCCTGGGGGGCTTGGTCGGATAGCGATGCGACCGAGATCACGGCGAACAAGACGGCGAGGAAGAGCGAATAGGAAAAAAGTTCATACCCGGCCTGAACCTTGGTCAACTTGGCCACGCTCACGAAATAGGGCGTCTTGGTGTCGTCCCAGACATATCTCTTTACGAATTTATCCCAGGAGGACATCCAACCACCAATCTCAACCGGACCAAGCACCTGGACAGCTTTATCGGATTTGGCTCTCGCGCCGCGGCAATGATGACGCCCGATTTTCCCGGGTCCGCCGCCG
>CAXMQD010000527.1:0-7192 GCA_964194965.1 uncultured Acidimicrobiia bacterium
AGCCCGGCAGGCGCGACGATATCCTGACGGCGTTCCGCGCAAACGTGCCCGCGGTTCACGCCGAGGACGGCTGCATCGAGTATGGCGCGACGATCGATACCGAGGGTGTCGGCAACCTGCAGACGCAGTTCGGCGAGGACAGCTTCGTCGTGGTCGAGAAGTGGGCGAACCTTGCCGCGCTCGAGGGCCACATAGCCGCGCCGCACATGGCGGCCTATGGGGCCAAGACCAAGGACATGATCGCCAGCCGGATTATTCACGTCCTATCGCCGGTCTGACGGCCGGCTGGGGCACGTCCTATCGCCGGTCCGAGCCGGCCGCCCTGCCCCTGGAGGGTTCGCATGGCACGGTATGTGTCCGCAGTAGCGCTCTTGCTCGCGGTCATGATCTCTCGGGCCGAGGCGCGGATCGACACGCCGGTCGATCTCGAACTCGCGCTCGCGGTCGACATCTCACGCAGCATCGACGAGGGCGAAGCCCTGCTCCAGCGCCAGGGTTATGTCAGGGCCTTTCGCGACCCCGAGGTGATTCAGGCGATCCGCTCGGGCGTGCTGCGCCGGATCGCAGTGACCTATTTCGAATGGGCCGGGATGACCGTGCCCGAGGTCGTGGTCGGTTGGACCCTGATCGAGGACGAGGCTAGCGCCTTCGCCTTCGCCGAGACCCTGGGCCGGATCGCGCCGCACGCCGCGCGCCGCACCTCGATCAGCCGCGCCATCGACTTCGCCTTGCCGCTGTTCGAGGGCAACGGCGTCGAAGGCACGCGGCAGGTGATCGACGTCTCGGGCGACGGCCCGAACAACTGGGGCGACCTGGTGACGCAGGCTCGGGACCGGGCGGCCGCCACGGGCGTCACGGTAAACGGTCTGCCGATCCTAGACGAGGGCGGCGGGTTGTTTTCCAGCTTCAACATTCCGGACCTGGATCTCTACTACCGGGACTGCGTGATTGCCGGGCCGGGCGCCTTCATCGTCGTCGCGGCGGACTTCACGGACTTCGCGCGGGCGATTCGGCGCAAGCTGATTCTCGAGATCGCCGGGTACCGGCCGCGCCAGACCCCGGGCTTCACACGGGTGGCGGCCACGGGAGCGGCGCGCGCCAGCCCGCCCTGCGACATCGGCGAGCAGCTTATGCGCGACCTCTTCGAAGACTTCTGAGCCGGACCGCGGCGCGGCGGCCGCCGCCGGTGATAGCCGTTGCGGGCCGCCGCCATGCGTGGTTCATGGGCTGCTTTGGTATAAGCGAAAGAATTGGGCGATGACGGCGCGATGACGGCGACCCACCGGCTGAGGGATTTGCTGCGCGATCCGGTCTATCTGCGGATCTGGCTGGTCGGCGGCTTCAGCGGTATCGCCCGGTGGCTCGAGATGCTGGTGTTCGGCGTGTTCGCCTTCGAACTCACCGGCTCGCCGTTTCTGGTCGCGCTCCTGATCATCCTGCGCTTGCTGCCGCTGGTGGTCTTCGGCTCTTTGGTCGGAACCCTCGCCGACCGGCTGCCGCCGCGCTTGCTCCTGCTCGTCGGGTTGTTGGTGGCAACGCTGGTTTCGGCGATGCTGGTGCTGCTGTTCATCCTAGACGTCGCACGCTACTGGCATGTCGCGTTCGCGACCCTGGCCACGGGGATGGCCTGGACCATCGACATGACGATCCGGCGGCGCATTCTGGGCGACGCCGCGGGGCAAGACCGCATCGCGGCCGCCATGAGCTTCGACAGCGCCACCAACAATGCGACCCGGATGTTGGGGCCGCTCTTGGGCGGCTTTATATACCAGTGGGTGGGAGCCAGCGGGGCCTTCGCCTTGAGTACCTGCCTCTACGCCTTGTGCGTGGCCTTGCTGCTCGCCGTCCCGGCCACCGTCTCCACCGCCGCGCGCGGTCGCGGCGCCACCAAGGTCCTGGGCGATCTCCTCGAGGCCTTCGCGTTCGCCGCGCGCGATCGCGACGTCTCCCGAATCCTGTTGGTCACGGTGGTGTTCAACATCTGGGGCTTCCCTTTCGTGTCGATGATACCGGTCATCGGCGGCGACGAACTGGCCTTGAGCGCCGGCTGGATCGGTGGTTTGGCCGCCTTGGAAGGGGGCGGCGCCTTTCTCGGCGCCCTGGCGATCGCGGTCGGTGTGCGGCGCATGAACTATCGCGGCCTCTATTATTTCGGCACCCTGGCGTACCTGCTGCTCGTCTTCACCGCCGGATGGATGGCCGAAGCGCCCGCCATGGCGGCGGTGCTGTTCTGCGTCGGCCTGGCGGGCGCCTGTTTCACCACCATGCAAAGCACCTTGATCTACAGCGCCGCACCGCCGGAGATGCGCGGACGCATGTTTGGCATGATGGTGCTCTGCATCGGCACCGGACTGATCGGCTTCGCCAACATCGGTCTCATGGGCGAATGGTTCGGCGGCACCGCCGCGATCCGCATCGTCGCCGCCGAAGGACTGATCCCGCTCCTGCTACTCGGATTCGGCTGGCGCCAGTTGTGGCAGCGCGCCGGCGCCCGGGTCCGGCCAAGCGCCGAGACTGGCCCGAGGCGGCCCTAACGCGCCGAGACTGGCCCGAGGCGGCCCCAACGCGCCGCGGGGCAGGCCCGAACTCCTTACCTCGACCGTGACGAATTTACTTTTTTCGGTCGGCCGACCGATTTATACTCGGTCTGGGAGGCAATGCCATGGCGCGTGTGGCGGCAGTCAAGGTCGAGGCGACGAGAACCAGCATCCTGGATGCGGCAAGGTCGGTTCTTCGCGGGCGGGGTTATGCGTCTCTTTCGACGCGCGAGGTCGCCGCCGTGGCGGGGGTCCCGCTCAGCCAGATCCACTACCACTTCGGCTCGAAGCAAGGCTTGTTGGTGGCTCTGCTCGAGTATCTCAACGAGCAACTCCTGACGCGCCAACACAGGATGTTCCACAACCAAGACCTGACTCTCTCGCAGCAGTGGGACTTGGCCTGCGATTACCTAGATGAAGATTTGGCATCGGGATACGTGCGCGTTCTTCAAGAGCTTTGGGCCGCCGGTTGGTCCGATCCGGAAGTCGCGAAGGTCGTCCGACATACGATCTTGGGCTGGGTCGATCTTCTGGCCCAGGTGGTGCGCCATGCCGAGACACGCCTTGGCCCGATAGGCTCGTTCACGCCGGAAGAGGTGGCCACGCTTATCTGTAATACGTTCATCGGTGCCGAGGCGTTCTTGCTACTCGGACTCGAAGAACAGGGAACACCGATCCGTCCGGCATTGCGCCGCGTCGGCGAAACGATCCGGATGCTGGAGGAAAAGCACCGCTGAGGGAGGGAGACATGCGCGCCAAATTGCCAACCCTTAAGGGCAGCGTCGACCGCAACGGCGTCAAGATTCACTACGAGGTCTACGGCGACGGCGACCATACGATCCTCTTCATCCCGTCCTGGTCGATCGTCCATTCGCGAGTTTATAAAGCGCAGGTCCCTTATTTCAGCGAGCGTTTCCGCTGCGTCACCTACGATCCCCGCGGCAACGGCAAGTCGGACCGGCCGTTGGACCCCGAGGCCTATCGCCTGCAAGATTATGTTGGCGATGCGCTGGCTGTTTTGGATGCGGCGGGCGTGGACAAGGCCATCCTCTTCGGTTTTTCATTGAGTGGTTTGGTCTGTGCCGCACTCGCCGCCCACCACCCCGAGCGGACCGAGGCGGTCATCACGATCGGTGCCAACTCGCCCCTCGTCGCAAAATACGGTTACAAGACCTACGATAGTTACGCTCTCGAGATCGACAACCATGTCGGCTGGCAGAAGTACAATCGCGGTTACTGGCGCTCGGACTACCCGGATTTCACCGATTTCTTCGTTCGGCAAATTTTCGTCGAGCCTCATTCGACGAAACAAATCGAAGACGGCGTCGCTTGGGCCTCCGAGACCGACGGCGAGGTCCTGATCGCCACCATGGAAGTTAGCGGTGAGGGCGATCTCGTCATGGATGAGGCGGCCTATGGACGGATCCGCTGCCCCATGCTGGTGATTCATGGAGAAAAGGACCCGGTCGCACCGCTCGCAGCCTCCGAGATGGTTGCGAAGATGACCGACAGCGAGCTGGTGGTCATCCCCGGCGCCGGACATGCCCCGCACGCGCGTTTCCCCGCAAAGATCAATACGATGGTGCGTGATTTCCTGGCGAATCACTTGGGCACCTGGAAACCGGAACAACCCCGGCGGAGCGGCGGTGCCAAGAAGGCGCTCTATCTCTCGTCCCCCATCGGATTGGGCCATGCTCGTCGTGACCTGGCGATTGTCCGAGAGCTGCGCAAGCTTCACCCGAACCTCTCGATCGACTGGTTGTCGCAAGATCCGGTCACGCGCTTCCTGGACGCCAATAACGAACGTATCCATCCCGCCAGCGTCAAGCTGGCCAACGAATCATCCCACATCGAGAGCGAGTCCGGCGAGCACGACCTGAATGCGTTTCAGGCGATTCGGCGCATGGACGAGATCCTGATCGCGAACTTCATGGTCTTCCAAGAAGCGGTCGAGCAGGAGGCGTACGATCTCGTTATCGCCGACGAGGCCTGGGATGTGGACCATTACTGGCACGAACATCCGGAGTTGAAGAAGGCGCAGGTCGCCTGGTTCACCGATTTCGTCGGCTGGGTTCCGATGCCCGAAGGCGGCGAACATGAAGCCTTCCTGACAACGGATTACAATGCGGAAATGATCGGCCACGTGGAAGGACACCCGGAATTGCGCGACCGGGCGATTTTCGTCGGCAACCCCGAGGACATTGTCCCACACGGATTTGGCAAAGACCTGCCGGACATGCGCGACTGGATCCCGAAGCATTTCGATTTCTGCGGTTATGTTTTGGGTGAGCACCCGGCCCAATTCGGATCCAGGCACGAACTTCGCGCGCGCCTGGGCTACCGGGAGGATGAAAAGATATGCTTGGTCACCGTCGGCGGCTCCGGAGTGGGCGCCCCGCTGATCCGGCGGATACTCGCCGCCTATCCGATCGCCAAGCACCACATCCCGGAGCTGCGCATGATCGTGGTCACGGGGCCACGCCTGAACCCGGCGGATTTCAATCTGCCGGACGGGGTAGCGGCGCACGGCTTCGTTCCCGACTTGGATCGGCATTTGGCGGCTTGCGATCTGGCTGTCGTTCAGGGCGGGCTGACAACGACCATGGAACTCGCGGCGGCCGGCACGCCGGTTCTCTACTTCCCGCTTAAGAATCATTTCGAGCAAAATTTCCACGTCGCCCATCGCCTCGATCAATACGGCGCCGGGCGGCGCATGGACTACCAGTCGAGCGATCCGGACAGGATTGCCGCCGCCATGGTCGAGGAACTGGCGCGGCCTGTCGTCTATCGTCCGGTGGAGGCCGACGGCGCGGCGCGCGCGGCGGCCATGCTCGCGGAATTACTGTAACGGTTTCCTGCGTCCGGCATGGGCCGATAACCAGAGAGAGGGGACGACACAATGACCGATAAATTTCTCATCAACTGTCAGCATGGCGGCGACGATCTAGAGAAAGCTACCGTCGCCATGATCGTGGCCGGCGCGGCCTCGGCGATGGATGGGGAAACCGCCGTGTTTATGACCGGTGAGTCCGTGCGCTTGGCCACCAAGGGTGGCGTGGATGGCCTCGCGGTCGAGAAATACCCATCTTTAACGGAACTGCTCGAAGCGTACGCCGAAAACGGCGGTCGGCTATGGGTGTGCCCGGCCTGCGCCGGCGCACGAGGGATAGGTGCCGAGGATCTCATCGGCAATGCCGAGATTGCCGGCGCCGCGCGCACCATCGGTTTCATTAACGACGGCGCCAAAGTCATCATGTGACGGGACTGGCGGTTCAGGGGCGCCGCCGAGTTGGACGCTCGGTGGCGCCACCTGGTGGCCGCCAGCGACATTCTTCGCGGGTCCATCCAAACAATATGAAACGGCCGGCCCGGGGCTGGAGCTAGGCGATTGCACCGCGCGTTTGTCTGTTCGCGCGCGGGAGTTTACATTGCCTGCGCAACGCAGCCCCAATGTTCCAAGGATCGGACTCGCCATGGCTCCTGACGACCACATGACGGCATCGACGGCCGGACAATTCTCGGGGCGCCGGGAGGACGATCGCTTTTTGACCGGGACCGGCTGCTTTCTCGACGACCTTGCCGTCGAAAGCCTGGCGCGGGGGGTGGTTCTGCGCTCGCCTCACGCCCATGCGGAAATCGCGAAGATCGATAGCGCGGCGGCGATCGCCCTGCCCGGGGTGCTCGCGGTCATTACCGGCGCCGAGTGGCAGGCCGAGGGGCTGGGCGGCATGCCGACCCGCACCGCGGCCAAAAACTCCGACGGCAGCCCGGTGCCGGTGCCGCCGCAGCCGGTGCTGGCCCAAGGCCGGGTCCGCTACGTCGGCGAGGCGGTCGCCTTCGTGGTCGCCGAGACCCGGGCCGCCGCCGAGGCGGGCGCCGAGCTGGTCGAGGTCGACTACGTGCCCCTGCCCAGCGTATCCGACGGCAAGGCGGCGCTCGAGCCCGCCGCGCCGCGGGTCTGGGACGATCTGCCGAGCAACCTCTGTGTCGACTTCGAAACCGGCGACGCGGCCGCGGTCGAAGCCGCCTTCGCGAAGGCCGACCATGTGGTCGCGCTCGACCTCGTCAACAACCGGGTCAACGCCGCGCCGGCCGAGACCCGTGGCGCCATCGGCAGCTACGACGCCGAGAGCGGAGAGTTCACCCTGACCTCTTCGTCCCAACAGGTCCACGCCAACCGGGACCAATTGGCCGCGAAGATCTTCAATCTGCCGCCCGACAAGATGCGCCACCTGGCCCACGACGTGGGTGGCGGTTTCGGCATGAAGAACGCGCTCTACCCCGAGTACGCCATGGTGCTGATGGCGGCGCGGCGCGTCGGCCGGCCGGTCAAATGGCTCTGCGAGCGCAGTGAAAGCTTCCTTTCCGACACCCAGGGCCGGGACCAGGCAAGCCGGGTCGAATTGGCGCTCGACGGCGACGGCCGTTTCCTGGCGCTCAAGGTCGATTCGATCGCCAACATCGGCGCCTACGTGGCCTCGATCGGTCCGTTCACCCCGACCGCCGGCACCGCACGCACCCAGGGTGGCGCCTATCGCATGCCGGCGCTGCACTTTCGCTCGCGCGCGGTGTTCACCAACACCGTTCCCGCCGACGTCTACCGCGGCGCCGGGCGGCCCGAAGCCTGCTACCAGATCGAGCGCATCGTCGACCTG
>CAXMQD010000528.1:0-2777 GCA_964194965.1 uncultured Acidimicrobiia bacterium
CGAAGACTTTCGCGCCGTGTGTGCCATCGAAATTGCCGGATATCCAGCATTCGAAGACCGGGTCCGCGACCGAGATGGTGCAGCTCTGAGTATAGTGGTCAGAGAAATGTCGGTCGGACGTGGTGCCAGCCCGGTGCTCAACATCAAACACCACCTTCAGGGTGTCACCGCGCCGGGTCGCGGTGGCCACGATCAGAGTACCCTCGCGCGACTTCCCGGATGCGGTCCAGCGGCTGCCGTCGGGGATGCCGTCTTGGGCTGATGGGGACGCTAGCGATATGAGGCGGCATTCTTCTACGCGATTGTTCGTATCGCTCTCGTGCCAATAGACCGGCGTTTTGGTCTCGGGCGAATAATACATGGTCAGCGTCGCGCCGTAATTCCACTCGCTGGAATACAGCTCCTGCTCGATGACGTAGACCTCGAGAGGCCCGAGGTTGCCGACCTCGACCCGGATCTTTTCCTTGATTTCGGCGGTCCACCGCCATCGGTTCCTGCCCAAGCGTGAATCGATTTGGCGCACCCAGGCCTTCACCCGCTGACCCACCTCGAGCCTTTCGAAGGTGAGGGTGCCGGATTCGATCTTCCGTTTCCTGAAATAATTGCCGTAGGTCTTCTCGGTGGTAAATCCCAAATACAGGGTGGCGAGCGGCATCACCATGAGTCCGGCCTCGCTCTCGGTTGAAAATTCGAGGGTGACAACCTCGCCCTCGACCGACTTGACCGTCAAGGTGAGGGGCATGGCCGGATCGGTTCCGCCGCCGCACTCGAAGACCAGGGTGGTGCCGATTGTCGGCGGCGCGATGTCCTCCGCACGGGCATCCAAAGACTGACCCGCAAGGGCTCCGGCGACTGCGACGCCGACGAGCCAGATCCGAATGTTCCTGTCAAACCGTTTCATTATCTTCACCTGAGTACAGCGTTTTCCGTGTTCGGTGCCCGACGTCACACGCGTGATGATCGCGCCAGTCATCGGAAAGTGCCCATCGCCGTCATTCCGGCGGCGCGTCGGGCGTTGGTCATGGCCTGATAGCCGCCCGGGTCGCCGGGGTCGATCGCGATGGCGCGCCCGGCCTCGGCCAGCGCCTCCTCATGCCGCCCCTGGGACGACAGCATCTGCGACGTCACCTGGTGGCCGAGCGCCGTTGGCCGCTTCATCGCAAGCTCCAGATAGTGTTCGGCCTGTTGCAATGTTTCGTCGGCCGAAATCTCGAGTCTGTTGGTCCAGCCGCGACGGCTGCTTTCCCAGTAGACCGCAGCGAGTGCCGCATAGGCGCGGCCAAACTCCGGATCGAGTGAGACAGCATTCTCAAGGTAGGGAATCGCCTCGGCTAGGTCCTCGGGCGTGCCGCGGCGATAATGAGCCCAGCCCTTTAGGAAAGCGTCATAGGCCTCGGGACTCGTCGTCTCGCGTCCGCCCCGCGACGCTGGCTTGCGCGTCGGCAGTTCTATGGCGAGCGCCAAGACGATTTTGCGGGTGATCTTGTCCTGCAGCGCGAATACGTCGGTAAAGGTGCCGTCGTAGCGCTCGGCCCAGAGAAGCCCGCCGGTTTGCGTGTCGGCGAGTTGCACGTTGATCCGCACCTGATCCTCAATTCGGCGAACATTTCCTTCAAGCACGTAACGGACGCCCAGGTCCTCCGCCACCTGCTGTGTTGTGAGCGTTGTGTTCTTGTACGAAAACATCGTGTTGCGGGCGATGACGAACATGCCCGGAACCTTCGAGAGGTCGGTGATGAGATCCTCGGAGATGCCGTCCGCGAAATACCCCTGCTCGGTTTCCCCGCTCATGTTGGTGAACGGGAGCACGGCGATGGAGGGGCCGTCGGGAATGGCGAGGTCGCTGCTCGCATCGGCCGGTCCCTCTGTCGAAGGCGACCAGGGGCTCATCCAGGCAAGCGTCACGACGACGGCTATCGAGGCGGCGGTCATCGCCACCAGCGCCCATCTCCAAGGCCGTCTTCCTCGCTGGCGCTCGCCATCGCTTGGGACCGTGGTCGCCTGGCTGCGCACCCGGTACGTCCGTATCGGCTCGGCGATGTTCTTGACCTTCCGCTCGCCGAGGGGCTCGAATGAAACGTCGAGCTTTTGCTTCACCTGGTCGTAGACCGTGCCCGAGACATCTATTCCCCCCGGCAGGGTCATCGCCTCAATTCTTGCCGCGACGTTGACGCCGTCACCCAGCAGATCGTCGCCCTCGACCAAGACGTCGCCGAGGTTGATCCCGATGCGAAAACGCATGCACCGATCCTCGGGCAGACCGGAGTTGCTCGTCTCAAGGCTTCGTTGAATATTGACAGCGCAGCGCACCGCCTCGACCGGGCTGGCGAACTCGGCAATTATGCTGTCGCCAGCGGTGCCGAAGACTCGCCCATGATGGCTGGTGATTAGAGCGCCTATGGTCTCCCGGTAAATTCCGAGGGTATGGATCGCCTCTTCCTCATTAGCCTCGACAAGGCGGCTGTATCCGACCACGTCGGCGGCGAGTATGGCAGCGAGACGGCGTTTCATGCCCAGTCTCCTTCAGATGGGAGCTTAGCGGAATGGGCCAGCGGAATCTATTGGTGTTGCGCTGGGTTCGAATGTCGGCTCATGGCACTTTGCTGACATAGCCTCAACGGCAGCAATCGCGTTCAAACCGGACATTTGAAATTTTGCGCCAACGGCAGGTTTGTCCCGCGTTGCTGCCGTCGATAGCGGGCGCAGCGAAAGCCCGCATCGAGCCCTTTCTGACCTTCCAAACGACCGAGTCGATGGCAGCTTTTAGCCAAAACCTG
>CAXMQD010000529.1:0-10976 GCA_964194965.1 uncultured Acidimicrobiia bacterium
CGCCCAGGGCGCCAAGCCCGGCGAGGGCGGCCAGTTGCCCGGCTTCAAGGTCACCGAGATGATCGCGCGTCTGCGCCACTCGACGCCCGGGGTGATGTTGATATCGCCGCCGCCGCACCACGACATCTATTCCATCGAGGATTTGGCGCAGCTGATCTACGACCTCAAGCAGATCAACCCGGAGGCCAAGGTTTGCGTCAAGCTGGTGGCGCGTTCGGGCATCGGCACCATCGCCGCCGGGGTCGCCAAGGCCAAGGCCGACGTGATCCTGATCTCCGGCAACTCGGGCGGCACCGGCGCCAGCCCGCAAACTTCGATCAAGTATGCCGGCGTGCCCTGGGAGATGGGCCTCTCCGAGGTCCATCAGGTGCTGACCGTCAACCACCTGCGCGAGAACGTGCGGCTGCGTACCGACGGCGGCGTCCGCACCGGCCGCGACGTCGTGATTGCCGCCCTGCTCGGCGCCGAGGAGTTCGGCGTCGGCACCGCCTCGCTGATCGCCATGGGCTGCATCATGGTGCGCCAGTGCCACTCCAACACCTGCCCGGTCGGCGTCTGCACGCAAAAACCGGAGTTGCGCGAGAAGTTCACCGGCACGCCGGAGAAGGTGGTCAACCTGTTCAGCTTCATGGCCGAGGAGGTGCGTGAAATTCTGGCCTCGCTCGGCGCGCGCAGCCTCGACGAGATCGTCGGGCGCACCGATTTACTGATGCAGGTCAGCCGCGGCGCCGCCCATCTCGACGACCTCGATCTCAACCCGCTTCTGGCGCGCGCCGATTCCGGCGATCGCCCGGTCCACTGCACGCTCGAGGGCCGCAATGAAGTGCCCGAGACCCTCGACGCCCAGATTATCCACGACGCCCAGCCGCTGTTCGATGTCGGCGAGAAGATGCAACTCCAGTACACGATCCGCAACACCCAGCGCGCGATCGGCACCAAGCTGTCGTCCAAGATCACCCGGCGCTTCGGCATGGCCGGGCTCAAGCCGGGCCATATCACCGTACGCCTGCGCGGTTCGGCCGGGCAGTCGCTTGGCGCTTTCGCGGTGCAGGGCCTCAAGCTCGAAGTGTTCGGCGACGCCAACGACTACGTCGGCAAGGGCCTCTCGGGCGCCACCATCGTGGTCCGCCCCTTGGCCTCGAGCCCGCTGGTCACGAACCAGAACACGATCATCGGCAACACCGTGCTCTACGGCGCCACCGCCGGGCGCCTGTTCGCCGCCGGCCAGGCGGGCGAGCGGTTCTGCGTGCGCAATTCCGATGCCGTGGCCGTTGTCGAGGGCTGCGGCTCCAACGGCTGCGAGTACATGACCGGCGGCGTGGTGGTGATCCTGGGGCCGGTTGGCTCCAACTTTGCGGCCGGCATGACCGGCGGCATGGCCTTCCTGCACGATCCGGAAGGCGCGTTGCCCGACCGCATCAACCCCGACACGGTGATCTATCAACGCGTCGAGACCGCGCATTGGGAAGGCGTGCTGCGTGACCTGATTGCCGAGCATGCGCGCGAGACCCAATCGCGCTTCGCCGAGCAGCTACTGATCGACTGGCGCCACGAAAAGCACCATTTCTGGCAAATCGTGCCCAAGGAAATGCTCGAAAGCCTCAAGCATCCGCTCCACGCCGAAGCCGAGGATGAGAAACGGGCCTGAGGCCGAAAAGCGCCTAATTGGTTCGATCTTCAAGCGTCGCGACGCTGTTCACGGTGGCCTCGCGGGCGTTATAGTCCATCCGTATGCGCACGCTCTATCATTTGCCGCTCGATCCGGGCTGCCGCCTGGTTCGTATTATGCTCGGCGAAAAGAAGCTCGAGGTCTCGCTCAAGACCGAACGGGTCTGGGAGCGGCGCGAGGATTTCCTGAGGATCAATCCGGCCGGCGAGGTGCCGGTGCTGATCGAGGAGGACGGCACCTCGATCTCCGGTGCCGCGGTCGCCGCCGAGTATCTCGACGAGGCCTATCCGGCGCCGCCGCTCATCGGCGTCAGCGCGCTCGACCGCGCCGAGACCCGGCGCCTGCTGCAGTGGTTCGCGGTCAAGTTCCGCGATGAGGTGAGTGCCAATCTGATCGGGGAAAAGGTCATGAAGCGCTTCCTCGGCCTGGGCGAGCCGAACACCTCGGCAATACGCGCCGGGTTGCGGAACATCCACTACCACCTGGACTACATCGGCTGGCTCTGCGACCGGCGCCGCTGGCTGGCCGGCGACGCCTTCTCGCTCGCCGACGCGGCGGCGGCGGCCCAGGTCTCGGCCATCGACTACCTGGACGACGTGCCCTGGGACGAGCACGCGGGCGCCAAGGACTGGTACGCGCGCATCAAGTCGCGCCCCAGCATGCGCCCGGTCCTGGCCGACCTGGTGCCCGGCCTGATGCCGCCCAAGCACTACGCCGATCCGGATTTCTGAGGCGCGCCTCACTCGGCCTTTACGTCGAGTCTTGCCAGGTTGGCGCGGGCCGCTTCGGCGGTCGGGGTGCCCTCGGCCAGGTCGATGACCCGGAGCCAATCACCGCGCGCGCCGGCCGCATCGCCGGCCAGCCGCCGCAGCATCCCGCGTTCCAAGAGCGCGTCCGGATTGTCGGGCGCGCGGGTCAGCGCGAGTCTGATGTCCGCCTGGGCCAGATCTAGCGCGTCGAGGGTGCGGTAGGCGCTGGCGCGCAGCACCAGCACCTCGGGCCGGCCCGGCGCCAGATCGAGTGCCCGGGTAAGGTCGTCGACCGCCGCCCGGTAATTCTTGGCGGTGGCGCGCGTGATGGCGCGGTCGAGCAGCAGCTCGACGTTGTCGGGGGCGATGTCCAGCGCGGCGGACTGCACCGCGTGGGCGCGCGTGGTATCGCCCGCCAGAATCCAGGCTTGCCCGGCCTGGACCAGGACGCCAAGGCTGAGCACCGTGTTTTCGGTTTCGCGCAGGTCGGGGTCGCGCAGGTCGGCGGCCAGGCGCTCCAGGCGCTGGGCTGCCTCGCGGTACTGGCCGAGCTCGATCAGCGCCACGGCGGCGCAGTGCCGGGCGCCGTCGCCGCCGTCGCGCGCGGCCCAGGACATCGCGCTCTCCAAGCCGTCCGCGGGCGCGTCGCGGGCCAGGATCATACAGTCCCGGTAGGCGCGCTCTTGGTCGGCCGTGCTTTCCTGGGCACCCGTAGAACCGGCAAGCAAGGGCGCGAGGCCGAGGGCGGCAACGGCGGCGAGCAGCGGTCTTGCGTGGGTCATCGGAAAAACTCGGGCTCCTGCGCGCTTGTTCCTGGGCCGGTGTCCACCTAGATTCACCGCTCCCGCGCGGGCGCGCAAGCGCCCGGCACCCTGGTCGGCGAACCGAATCCAAAATCTGTCATGACGAGCGATCCCGTGCCCCGGCTTTTCATCTTCGGCCTCGGCTACAGCGCCCGGGTTTTCGCCCGGCGGCTGAGCGCGCGCGGCTGGCGGGTCGCCGGGACCAGCCGGAACCCGGAAGCCGCGGCCGCGCTCCGGGCCGAGGGCTTCGAGGTCTCGCTGTTCGACCGCGATCGGCCGCTGAGCGCGCCGGCGGTGGCACTGGCCGGGACCACGCACCTGCTCGCCAGCATACCGCCGGACGCGGCCGGCGACCCGGTCCTGGATCGGCACGGGCCCGACATCGCGGCCTGCGCGGACCTCGCCTGGGCCGGTTATCTTTCGACCACCGGGGTCTATGGCGACCGGGCCGGGGGTTGGGTCGACGAGGACTCGGCTCTGGAACCGACCAGCCCGCGCGCGACGCACCGGGTGGCCGCCGAGCGCGCCTGGCTGAAGCTTCGGCAGAGCCACGGCCTGCCGGTCCACATCTTCCGCCTGGCCGGGATCTACGGCCCCGGGCGCAGCGCCCTCGGCCCGGCGCGCGCCGGCACCGCCAAGCGCATCGATAAGCCGGGCCAAGCGTTCAGCCGCATTCACGTCGATGACATCGCGACCGTGCTGGAGGCCTCGATCGCCCGGCCCGATCCGGGCCGCGCCTACAACCTCTGCGACGACCTGGCCGCGCCGCCGGCCGAAGTGGTGGCCCGGGCCTGTGCGCTCCTCGGCCTGGTGCCGCCGCCGTTGGTACCCTTCGAGGCGGCCGATCTCAGCCCCATGGCGCGCAGCTTCTACCGCGACAACAAGCGGGTCTCCAACCGCCGCATCAAAGAAGAGCTCGGCGTCACCCTCGCCTACCCGGACTACAACGCCGGCCTCGCGGCGATCCTGGCGGCGGGGGGCTAGGGCGCGGGGCTTGAGTCGGGGCGTTGTGGTTGTCGCCGCTGGTTCGTGTTAGAATACCGGTATGACCATCAAAATCGCCAGGTTCCAGATCGGCGACGTCGTTCGCCACCGCGTTTATGCGTTCCGCGGGGTAATTTTCGACGTCGACCCGGAATTCGCCAACACCGAGGAATGGTGGCAGGCGATTCCCGAACAAGCGCGGCCGCGCAAGGACCAGCCCTTCTACCACCTGCTAGCCGAGAACGACGAGTCCAACTATATCGCCTACGTCTCCGAGCAGAACTTGCTGATGGACGAGAGTGGCGCACCGGTGTCGCACCCCCAAGTCGGTGACTTCTTCGCCGGCCGGGAGGACGGGCGCTACATCATCCGCGAGACCTACGCCAACTGAACCAGGTGGCGGGGGGGCGGGGCGATCAGGGCGACGCCCTGCGGGACGCCCGCGAGTAGATTTTTGTTTACCCGAAATTGGTAGACTGGCGTCCCAGTTGTCCCGTTGTTGTGGATTGTCCGGGAGAGGCCGGTCCATTGGATTTCATCAGGCGGTAGCTCCATCATGGCTTTGTCGGCATACAGGTTTGCGGCCGGATTCCCGGCCCTGGCGTTCGTTGCCTTATTCGGCACCCTGATCGCCGCTTCCCCGGCGCTCGGCCAGTCCGCGGAAACTCTGATTGCGACCGTCATCGACAACACCGGATTGAGCGGCGATCTCGTCAAGCGCATGGAGGCGCATAGGCGGCTCGTTGGCCGGGGCAAGAAAAGTCCCGACTCGGTCGTGCCCTTGATCGTCACGGAGCTGGAAAAACCGCACCGCTACGACAACGGCGTGCTGCAGCAGCGCATCGCCCTGATCGAGGTCCTGCGCGACATCGCGGTGCCCGCCGAGGCCGCGGTTCCGGCCCTGACCGCCATCTTGGAAGATCAGGACCGGCGCCTGGAGTGGCTCCATTTCGCCATCGGCGGGGCTCTCATGGCGATCGGCACGCCCGAGGCCGATGCGGTGCGCTATGCCGATGACCTGCGCAGGCTCGAAGACTGGCGCAACAAGGCGAGTTCGGCGGATATTGCCGCGGCCATCGAATGGCACGACTTTTCGATTCGCCAGCAGCTCCGCCGGCACAACCTGGCCGAAAAGCTGATCGAGGCTTCGGTCCTGCCGCTCCTCGTGCTCGGTCCGGAGGCGCGGCGCACGGCGCCGACGCTGCTCAGAGCTTATGCCGATCCGCGCGCCGGCGCCGAGCTGCGTTCGCTGCTCGAACGTACCCTCGCCGCCATGGGCATTACCGATGCCGCGGCGGCCAGCGCGGCCCTGGCACCGCCGCCGGGGCCCCTCGAGGAAATTATCGCGGACCTCCACCGGGACAACGACCAGATCCGCGGCTTCGCGATCACGGAATTGGTCCGCGCCGCGCCGCCCGAGCGGGCGGTCGATGTCTTGATCGAGCTCTTGAGAGACGGCAAGAGCCCCGGTGCCGCCGCCAATGCCTTGCGCGAAATCGGCGAACCGGCGGCGCGCGCGCTGCCGGATCTGCTGCCGCACATGACCGATCGGCGCGACGGCGCCAATATCGTCCAGGCCGTGGGGGCGCTCGGCGTGGGCCAGCCATCCGCCGTCGCCGCGCTGCGCGCCGTGCTGGCGGACCCGTTGAGCCCGAATCGTGGTTTGGCGGCCGCGGCGCTGGGCCGCCTAGCGGCCGGCGAGGCCGTGCCGGAGTTGATCGCGGCGCTGAACGCGCGGGAAAAATACACCCGGATCCTGGCCGCGAAGGCGTTGGGGCGTATCGGCGCTCCGGCCGCCGAGGATGCGGTCCCACGGCTGGTCGTTCTGCTCGAGGACCGCGATCGCGACATACAGATTGCCGCGGCCGAGGCTCTGGCCACGCTGGGGCCTGCGGCGGCGCCCGCCGCGCCTGCCTTGACCGCGCTCCTGCAGTCCAGCGACGACCGGGTCAAGGCGGCGGCCCGGCACGCCTTGGCCGGCTCTGGCGTGGAGGCCGCGGTCGCGGCGCTGGCGGCGGACGCCGGGCGCTATCGGGCGGCGGACAAACGCGAGGCGGATCGCCTGTTGTTACGGGGGGATGACGCTGCTATCGGGCGCCTATTCCGCCGCCTACCCGAGGAACGATCGGTCCAACTCGCCCGGCTGCTGCTGTCCGACGAGCGCGCCCTGGTCTCTTACCTGGCGAGCGGCGTGTTGATCCGCGCCGGCCATGCCGAGGAAACCCTGCCGGCGCTCGCCGAGATCATCGTAAGCGGCAAGGCGGAGACTGAGTTGAACGGCCGCATGGGTTACGACTGGGTTCACAGCGACCGGCCCGAGACCGAAGGCATGTTCCTGAGGCTGGCCGACTACCTCGAAGCTCACAGGGCCGATTACGGACCCGAAGAGCAGGCCCGTGCCGACGCCTTCTTGCGCGCGATGGGGCGCTAGGGAGTATAAGGAACGTCCGGTTTTGTGACGCGCAGGCTCTTGTCGGAGGAGAAGAAATCATGAAACCCATGGCAGCGTCATTGTTCATGCTTCTATTTGCCGCGGGTCCGGCTTGGGCCGCCGGCGGGCGCGCCACGGTCGAGAGCATCGAATTTCTGATCGCCGCATCGTTTCCCGTGCAAGTTTTTGCCGTCCTGCACGGTTACCTGAGCGACGGCTGTACCAAGATCTCCGGCATCACCGCGCGCGGCCCCCTGGCCAACAAGTTTGATATCGAAATCACGACCGAGCGCCCAGCCGGCGCGCTCTGCACCCTGGCGCTGGTTCCCTTCGAGCACAATGTGTCGCTCGCTGTCCATGGCCTGCCGAAGGGCGACTATGAAGCCGTCGCCGGTGGCGTCAGCGCCTGGTTCACGCTGCGCCAGGATAACAAGCTGCAATAGGCGGGTTCGGCCTGTGGGGCGCTTCGAGCGGCGCCTTCCGTTTGCGGAACCTGTGAGGTAATTCTGGTGCATCGTTGCCGGGCGCTCCCGGAATGAAAGGTCCCTATGTTTCGTTCCGCCGCCTCTCCGCCAAGAATGGTGACGCTGATTCTGCTTACCGGGCTGTCGGTTCTGTCGCTGAATATGTTTCTCCCCTCGCTGTCGAATATGGCGGCCGAGTTCCAAACCGACTACTCACTGGTCAGCCTGTCGATTGCGGGTTACCTGGCAATCACCGCAGTTCTGCAGGTCATCATGGGGCCATTGTCGGACCGTTTCGGGCGGCGGCCGGTGCTGCTGGTGGGGCTGGTGATTTTCACGCTCGCATCGCTGGTCTGTGCCCTGACCACAAGCATCTGGGTGTTCTTGGCTTTTCGGGTGCTTCAAGGCGCGGTAATCGCCGGATGGGCCCTGTCGCTTGCCGTGATCCGCGACATGGCGCCGCCGCAGGAAGCAGCAAGCCTGATTGGCTATGTCAGCATGGCAATGGCGGTTGCACCGATGCTGGGGCCGATGCTCGGCGGCGCGCTGGATGAAGTCTTTGGCTGGCGAGCGAGTTTTGTGGTCTTTACCGGCTTTGGCGTGGCGGCACTCGGCCTGTGCTGGGTCGATCTGGGCGAGACCAACAAGACCCCATCGGAAACCTTTGCGAAACAATTTCAGACCTATCCGGAGCTACTCCGGTCGCGGCGGTACTGGGGCTATGCGCTGTGCATGGCGTTTTCGACGGGGTCGTTTTATGTATTTCTGGCCGGTGCACCGTTGGTGGCGGTCGCGATGCTAGGGCTCTCACCGATGGTGCTCGGGTTCTACATGGGAACCATCACGGCGGGTTTTGGGCTGGGTAGTTTCCTCTCTGGCCGCTACGCAAAACAGTATCCGCTGACCACGATGATGATCGTTGGAAGAATTGTCGCGTGCGCCGGGCTTTTGGGGGGACTGGTCCTGGTTCTGGCCGGGTATGTGAATGTGATGTCGCTGTTTGGCGCGACGGTGTTTGTCGGCCTGGGTAATGGGTTGACCATGCCGAGCTGCAGTGTCGGCGCGATGTCGGTGCGGCCCAAGCTGGCCGGCAGCGCCGCGGGGCTGGCGGGAGCGCTGACGGTCGGTGCCGGTGCGGTGCTGACCTCGATCGCCGGCGCGATCCTGACCCAGGCGAACGGGGCCTATACGCTCCTGGGCATGATGCTGTTTTCGTCTCTGACGGCGCTGGTTGCCGCGTTCTATGTGCTTTGGATCGACCGGCGTGAGGGGTTCGAGCGTCCGGCGAACCCCGTCTAGTCGATAATGTGGTGTACCGGCGCCTTCTCCATGGCCCATTCCCCGGATTCCGAATCGTAGCGGGATAAGGTGAAGCAATGCCAATCGGTGTCGTCCAGCTTCGGATGATCGGCCCGATAGTAATACCCCGGCCACCGCGTTTCTTTCCTGAACATCGTGTGCTGCGTCACACACTCCGAGGCCAAGACCCGGTGCTGAAGCTCCCACGCCCTCATAAGCTGGTGAAGGTCTTCGGCCCCGAGATGGGGGAGGTCTTCCTTCAACATGCTCAGCAATTCCAGCCCGCGGGTGAGCATCGGTTCGTTGGTCAGGTAGTTACTGCTGATGCCACCGACGTATTCGTCCATGATCTTCTCGAGACGCTGAAGGCCCTGGATCGGCAAGAGGTAGCTCGGCGATACGGTCCCGGCGACGATCTCGTTGCGGCCGATCGCATAGTTCTCCATGGGCTGGTAGACGACCGTCTTGAGATTTTCGTACTCCGCCTCATCGACCTCGGGCTGGTCGTTGCCCAGGTCGGTGACGTATCTGACCGCCGCCTTGCCGGCGATCCGGCCTTCGGTGAAGGACCCCGACGAAAACTTGTGAGCGGTGCCGCCGATGGTGTCGCCGGCGCCGAAGAGTCCATCGACGGTCATCATCCGGTTGTAACCCCACTGGTAGTCCGCCGGCGCGTAGTCCTCCGGACCGCTCGCCCAGGCGCCGGAACAGGTGGCGTGAGAGCCCATGACGTAAGGCTCGGACATGACCAGCTCGGGATTGGTTTCCTTGGGATCGATGTTCTGCGACGCCCAGACGACCGCCTGCCCGATGGTCATGCCCAGGAAGTTCTCCCAGCCGACCGTCTCCTTATGCGGGTCGGCGAAGGCCTCCTTGGTCACCATGCGGATGGGCCCCCGGCCGGCCTTGACCTCTTGTAGAAAGGCGTGGTTCCGCAGGCAGGTCGGCACCGGCTGATGCTCTACGTATTCGCCGACCAGGTCCTTGATCGATTGGTACCAGGTGGCCTCGTAATTATCCCCATAGGCGTTTTCGGTGTAAGTCTTGAGATGCAGGAAGTAGGCGCCGACCGGACCATAGCCGTCCTTGAATCTGGTCAGGACGATCCGGTTTTCCATCTGGGTCATCTTGGCGCCGACTTGGATCGGTAGCGCGTAGGCGGAGGCGCTGCTCCACGGGGCATACCAGGTCCGCCCCATGCCTTCGCCGACCGAGTGGGGCTTGAAGATGTGCGACGCGCCACCGGCGGCTACGATGACCGCCTTGGACCGGAACACGTAGAAATTTCCGTCACGGACGCTGAAGCCAACGGCCCCGGCGACCCTGTTGGGCCGCGTCTTGTCCATCAGCAGGTGGGTCACCATGATCCTGTTGTAGACCTCGGTGGCGGCCTTGCGGGCGGCCTCGGCGATGATCGGCTTGTAGCTCTCGCCGTGGATCATGATCTGCCATTTGCCTTCGCGCTTGTACCTGCCGGTCTCCTCGTCCTTCATGATCGGCAGGCCCCACTCCTCGAACTTGTGCACCGAGGAGTCGACATGCCGCGCGATGTCGTAGCCCAGATCTTCCCGCACCAGACCCATGAGGTCGTTCCGCGCGTAGCGGACATGGTCCTCGGGCTGGTTCTCGCCCCACTGCATGCCCATGTAGCAGTTGATCGCATACAGGCCTTGAGCGACGGCGCCGCTGCGTTCGATGTTCGCCTTCTCGACGACGACGACCTTTAGGTCGCGCCCCCAATACCTGGATTCGTACGCGGCCCCGCATCCGCCGAAGCCGCCGCCGATGACGAGGACATCGGAATCCACGAACACCGTTTTTCTGGATGTGAACAGACCCATGAAATAAAGCTTTCCTAGTTATCCCGCGGAGGCAGCGTGGGCAGCGCCTCGATGTGGAGCGCCTCGGGTTCGTGCGCGAGTTCCTGGGCCTTCAGGGCATCCGGGCTGGGCACCTCGTAATCGGACGGTGACTTGATCGAACCCCAGGGCGTGGTTCTGATCGGGGAAAGAAAGTTCTTCTCGCGCCCGTCCCGGAACTTGATTTTCCAGGAGATGGTTCCCTTCTCCTCCTCCCTGCGCACCCGGACGCTGTGGCCCATGGGGGCGAAGTCGGCATAACCGCGGCAGTCGATCGCGTGCTGCGGACACGCCTTCACGCAGGAGTAGCATTCCCAGCACATATTGGGCTCGATGTTGTAGGCACGCCTCGTGACGGGGTCGATGTGCATGATGTCCGACGGGCAGATATCCACGCACTCGCCGCAGCCGTCGCAACGCGTCATATAGACAAACGTAGGCATGAGTTACATTTCTCCTCTGGGGCTTCCGGCGGGGGCTGGCAGGTTGCTCGAACCGTTCGCTTCCTCCACCCTTTTTTGGAAGGCCGCTGCGGGCTTGTAGAACATATGAGAGAACTTGGACCACGGAACCGACACGAAGAGCACCGTCGTGGAGAGGATGTATAGAGCCAGGAACACGTTGGTCCACGCGCTGTTGCCGGTCGCCTGCACCAGCTCCCATAACAGGCCCAGCGTCACGCTCACCAGAAGCGAGACGACGAACAGGTCGGCGCGCA
>CAXMQD010000530.1:0-6154 GCA_964194965.1 uncultured Acidimicrobiia bacterium
GAGCAATCGCGAGGCCATCGAGATGACCATCGACGGCGGCGCCGAGCTCACGGTCCAGGCCGGCAAGCCACCGGTGATCGGCGGCAAGCGGGAGGAGCGCATGCGGGTCGGCTGCGGTTCGGCCACCATCGGCATCTTCGCCAAGCAGTGGCACGGCGAGGCCGACGAGGTAATCGTGGTCGACGATCACATCACCGGCGTACTTAGCGAGCATCAGGCCGGCCGCTTCCTGGACATGAAACCGGCGGGCCTGCGGTTGCGCGGCCGCCGCTCGACCCCGGGGCGCTACTTCCAGGTCGCCGAGCCGGGCACCGGCTGGGGCGGCACCGACGTGACCGATCCGCTGACCATCATCGACAAGATCGACCCCAAGAAGGCCTGGCCGGGTCTGCGCCTCTTGATGGTCAGCACCACCGGCGAGGACGCGGCCTTCTTCGTGCTCGACGACGACCTCGAGCCCCAGCCCGCCGAAATGCCGGACAAGCTTCAGGTGGTGGTCGAGCGGATCGGCGAGAACTGCGAGCCGGCGCTCTCCACGGTGATATTCATGGCCGGCGCCGGCGGCAGCCTGCGCGCCGGCGTGACCGAGAACCCGGTGCGCCTGACCCGTTCGGTCAGGCAAGCGCTGACGCGGGTCACCTGCGGCGGCGCGCCGGTCTACGTCTGGCCCGGCGGGGGCATTACCTTGATGGTTGACGTCACCACCATGCCCGAGGGCAGTTTCGGTTATGTGCCGACCCCGGCCATCGTCGCGCCGATCGAGTTCACCCTGCGGCTCGACGACTACGGCAAGATCGGCGGCCACCTGAACGCGGTGCGAAAGGTCGAGGAGATCGCCGGCATCGAGCGCCTCAAGACCGTCCGCTGGCACGCGCGCACCGACTGGCCGGGCGCCCCGCTCAAAACCGACAGGGAGTCGGCCGAATGAGCGCGCCGCCAAGCCACGCCATCCTACCCGACGGCCGGCGGCGTCATTTCCAGCACGGTCCCATCGACCTGGTGCTCGAAGCCTTCGGCGCGGCGCGCGAAACCGAAACCGCCTACGCGCGGGCCTGGACCCGTTTCGAGACCGTTCTCGATGAACTGGCCGCCGAGTTGCCGGCCTTGCGCGCGCCCGTGACCGAGGCCGCGCCCGCGCTTAGCGGTCCGGTCGCGCGCGCCATGGGTCGGGCCTGCGCGCCGCATCACGACAGCTTCGTCACCCCCATGGCCGCGGTCGCCGGCGCGGTCGCCGATACGGTGCTCGCCGCCATGACCGAAGCGCGGGAGCTGGAAAAGGCCTATGTCAACAACGGCGGCGACATCGCGCTGTTCCTGTCCCCGGACGCGAGCCTGACCACGGGCCTGGTGACCCTGGGTGCGCGGCCCAGCTTCGATGGATTTGCCCGCGTCGAAGCGGCGAGCCCGGTGCGCGGCATCGCCACCAGCGGCTGGCGCGGGCGCAGCCTGTCGCTCGGCATCGCGGATTCGGTCACGGTGCTGGCGCGGACCGCGGCCGAGGCCGACGTGGCGGCGACCTTGATCGCCAACGCGGTCGATCTGGACGACCCGGCGGTGCGGCGCCAGCCCGCCCGCGATCTCGCACCCGACAGCGATCTCGGCGCGCGCCTGGTTACGGTCGAGGTCGATGCCCTGGCCCCCGATCGAATCGACCTGGCGCTGGCCCGTGGCCTGGAACGCGCGCGGGTCATGGCGCGGCGCGGGCTGATCGTCGATGCCTGCCTTGCGCTGCAGGGCGAGACGCGAGGCCTCGGCCAGGTGTTGGTTTCGGCGGCATGACCCCGCCAGCTAAAGTTACGGCGACCAAGATTATCGGCGTCGACGTCGGCGGTACCTTCACCGACCTGATCCTGATGGACGAAGGCGGCGGGCCGCCGCGCGTCGCCAAAGTGCCGACCACGCCGGACAACCAAGCCTTCGGCGTACTCCACGCACTGGAAGAGACCGGCGTGCCGCTCAATGAGGTGCGCACCATCGTGCACGGCACCACCGCGACCACCAACGCCATGCTCGAGCGCAAGACCGCCAAGGTCGGCTTGATCACCACCGAGGGCTTCCGCGACGTGCTCGAACTCGGCCGCCGCACCCGGCCTCAGCCCTACGGTTTGAAAGGCCGCTTCGATCCGCTGATCGACCGCGAACTTCGCTTCGAGGTGCCGGAGCGGATGGATGCCGAGGGCGAGGTGCTGGTGCCGCTCGACCAGGACGCGGTGCGCGCCGCCGCGATCGCACTGCGCGAGTCCGGCTGCGAGGCGCTGGTCATCCACTTCCTGCACGCCTACGTCAATCCGACCCACGAGCGCCGCGCCGCCGAGATCGCCGCCGAAGTCTGGCCCAATAGTTACATCACAATGGGCCACGCGGTGCTGTCCGAATACCGCGAGTACGAGCGCGGCGTCACCGCCACGGTCAACGCCTGCATCCAGCCGGTACTCGACCGCTATATTTCACGCCTGCGCGAGGGCCTGGCCGAGCGCGGCTATCCGCGCGATCTCTTGGTCATGCAAGGCAACGGCGGCACGGTGTCGTCGAGCATCGTCGCCGAGGCGGCGGTCAAGACCATCATGTCGGGTCCGGCCTCGGGCGTCATGGCGGCCGCCTACACCGCCAAGGCGGCGGGCATCGATAATATCATCACCTACGACATGGGCGGCACCAGTTGCGACACCGGGCTGATCCGCGGCGGCGTGCCCGAAGTCAGCTCGGAACTCGAACTCGAGTACGCCATGCCGATCCACGTGCCCATGGTCGACGTGCACACCATCGGCGCCGGCGGCGGCTCGATCGCCTCGGTCAACGACGCCGGCATCCTCCAGGTCGGCCCGCAAAGCGCGGGCGCCGACCCGGGTCCGATCTGTTACGGACGTGGCGGCGAGCGGCCGACCATCACCGACGCCAACCTGCTGCTCGGACGACTCAATTCCGAAGCGCTGCTGGCCGTCGATCATCCGGTTTCGCTCGATGAGGTGCGCGCGGTTTTCGTCCGCGAGCTGGGCACGAAACTGGACCTCGACGCGGAACGGGCCGCGGCCGCGGTGTTGCGCATCGCCAACGACCGCATGGCCGGCGCACTCCGGCTGGTATCGTTGGCGCGCGGCCACGACCCGCGCGACTTCGCGCTCTTCGCCTTCGGCGGCGCCGGGCCGCTGCACGCCTCGGCGCTGGCCAAGGAGCTGGCCATCCCACGGGTGCTGGTGCCGGCGCGCCCGGGCATCACCAACGCGCTCGGCTGCCTGACCGCCGACGTGCGCCACGATTACGTCAACACCGTGAACACGCCGGTGCCGGCGCTCGACATGGACCAGGTGCGCGATGTCCTGGAGATGCAGATCGCCGAGGGCCGGGCGACCATCGCGCGCGAGGGCGTCGAGATCGAGGGTGTCACCGTGCTGCACGGCGCCGACATGCAGTTCCAGGGCCAGAGCCACATTCTGACCGTGGCGGTGCCGGGTGCGGAGGTCACGCGGGACCAACTGCAGGAAGCCTTCGAGGCCGCCTACTGGGCGCGCTTCGAGGTCGCGCTGCCGGAGATCCGCGCGGTCCTGGTCAACCTCAACACCGCGGTCATCGGCCGACGCGCGAGCGTGCCGCTCGAATCCCTGGCCGAGACCGGCGCGAAGGTGGCGGCGCCGTCGACCACGCGACCTGTCTGGTTCGCCGGCGGCTGGCAGGAGACACCGATTTACCGGCGCGATCGGTTGCCGCCCGGCACGACACTGATTGGCCCGGCCATCGTCGAGCAACTCGACACCACCACCGTCATCGAGCCGGAGGACCAGGTCAGCGTGGACGCGCACAGCAACTTGATGATCGAGGTGGCGGCGCCATGACCGGAAGCCTCGATCCCGTCACCCTCGCGGTGATCCAAAGCGGGTTGATCCAGGTCTGCAACGAGATGGACCTGGCCTTCGTGCGCGCCGCTTTCAGCCCGGTCATTTCGGAGGCGCTCGACCGCTCCGACGGCATCTACGATCGCGCCACCGGCGCGCTGATCGCCCAGGGCGACCTCGGCCTGCCGGTCTTCGTCGGTACCATGCAGTTCGGCACCGCCGAGGTCATCAAGCGCGCCAAAGAGATCGCGCCGGGTGATCTGTTTATCGTCAACGACCCCTATCTGGGCGGCACCCACCTGATGGACGTGCGCTTCGTCAAGCCGTTCTTCTACCAGGGCGAGCTGTTCTCCTGGCTGGCCAACACCGGGCACTGGCCGGACACCGGCGGCGCGGTCCCGGGCGGCTTCTCGGCAAACGCCACCGAGGTCGAGCAGGAGGGCCTGCGCCTACCGCCGGTGAAATTGTTCAAGAAAGGCGAGATGGACGAAGAGATCCTGTCGATCATCCTGTCCAATATCCGCATTGCCGATCAGCGCATCGGCGACATCAAGGCCCAGGCCGCCGCGCTCACGGTCGGCGAGCGGCGCCTGACCGAACTGCTCGACCGCTACGGCCGCGACACGGTGGAGCGCGCGATCGCGGAGCTGCGCGCACGCGCCGAGAAACAGATGCGCGCCAAGATCGCCCAGATCCCCGACGGCGTGTACCAGGGCACGGCCTACGTCGATTCGGACGGCGTGGTCGACGCGCCGCTCGAGATCGCCATGAAGATTACAAAAAAGGACACGGATCTCACGTTCGACATGTCCGGCTCCTCGCCGCCCTGCCTGGGGCCGATGAACTCCGTGATCGCGACCACGCGCTCCTCGGTCTACCTGGCGATCAAGCACATCTTCCCCGAGGTGCCGATCAACGCCGGCACCTTCGCGCCGCTCAACGTCCTCGATCCCACGGGCACCTTCCTCTACGCCGAATACCCACGCCCGGTCTCGGGTTGCGCGGCCGAGGTCAGCCAGCGCATCGCCGAGGCGGTGTTCGCGGCGCTGACACCGGCGATCCCGGACCTCTTGTTCGCCGCGCCCGCGGGCACCAGCGGCAACTTCGCCCTCGGCGGTCACGATCCCAAGATCGGGCGCGCCTACGTCATGTACCTGATCTCCGGCGGCGGCTACGGCGGCAGTGTGGACGGCGACGGCATCTCCAACGGCTGCTCGACCATCGGCATCTCCAAGACCACGCCGATCGAGATCATCGAGCAGCGCTATCCGGTGCTGATCGAGCACTACGCCCTGCATGAGGGTTCGGGCGGTCCGGGGCAGCAGCGCGGCGGTTTCGGCGTCACCTACAAGGTCAAGCTGCGGCGCGGCAGCGCGACCGCCTCCTTCGTCATGGACCACGGCAGGACCGGGCCCCTGGGCGCGCTCGGCGGCCGCGACGGCGGAGTCAACAAGGTGGTGGTGATACGAAACGGCACCACCTACCACCCGCCGCATCTCTCCAAGGACCAGGGTATCGCGATCGAAGAAGGTGACACGGTCACGGTCTCGACCCCCGGCGGCGGCGGATTCGGCGATCCGCTCTTGCGCGAACCGGCGCTGGTCGTCCGCGACGTGAAACGCGGTTATTACACGGTGGCGGAAGCCGAAGAGGGTTTCGGCGTGGTGCTCGACCCCGAAACGCTGACCGAGGACGCGGCGGCGACGCGGGCGCGGCGGGGGCGCGACGGGCGCGCTAGTCGATCGGGACGCCCTCCAGGGTGATGCGGTGCATCAGGCGGCGCTGGCCCGGATAGTCGTTGAGGGCGCGGTGGCAAGTCGCGAGGTTGTCCCAAAACGCGATCGAACCCTCATGCCAGCGAAACCGGCAGGTGAATTCGGGCGCCCGCGCGTGGCGGTACAGCATGTCCAGGAACGGCTGCGACTCCGCGTCGCGCCAGCCTTCGATCCCGACGGTGAAATCCGGATTGACGTACAGCCCCTCGCGCCCGGTCCTGGGATGGCGCAGGACCACCGGATGCACCGCGTCTTGATTCGCCAGATCCGGGTTGCCGATCCGGCCGCGGTTTTCGTCTTGGGCCGCGCTCCGGGCGGCGGCGCCGAAGACGTGGCGGCTCGAATGCCGGGCGTTGAGGCCGCGGAGCGTCTGCTTCAGACCCTCGGACAAGGCCTCGAAGGCCCCGGCCATGCTCGCGAACAGCGTGTCGCCACCGGTCTCCGGCACCTCGCGGGCATAGAGGATCGAGCCCAACGCCGGCACCCGGTCGTAGGAGTGGTCGGTGTGCCAATCGCCGCCGACGTTGCGCTGGTTCTCGGGCTCCTTGC
>CAXMQD010000531.1:0-12429 GCA_964194965.1 uncultured Acidimicrobiia bacterium
GCCAGCTTCCTGATGAACGAGCACGGCATGGATCCGATATCCTTTGGCGGCACGCTCGCGTCCGCCATGGAGCTCTATCAGATGGGCGTCATCACGGAGAAGGATACCGACGGCGTCAAACTCGAGTTCGGCAACGCCGAGGCGCTTACCGTGATGGCGGAGAAAACCGGCAAATACGAAGGCTTCGGCCAGATCCTCGGCCTCGGCTCCAAACTGTTATGCGAGAAGTACGGCCACCCCGAGCTGTCCATGGCGGTCAAGGGCCAGGAGTTCGCCGGCTACGATTCGCGTGCGCTCCAGGGCATGGGCCTGGGTTTCGCGACCAGCAACCGCGGCGCTTGCCATCTCAAGCACGATGTCTTCACCCAGGACATGGAGGACCAGACCGGTCAGGGCAAGGCCAAGCCGTGCAAGGACTCCCAGGACGTGATCTCCATGGTCGACTCCACGGGGCTGTGCCTGTTCACCATGGCGGCCTGGGGCATGGAGGAGTTTCAGCAACAGATCGACGCGGCTTGCGAGGGTGACTGGACGGTGGCGCGTCTAACCGAAATCGGCGAACGGATCTGGAACCTGGAGCGGCTGTTCAACCTGCGCGCCGGGCTGACCGCCGCCGACGACAGCCTGCCGGAACGCCTGTTGAAGGTGCCGGCGCCGAGCGGGACCGCCAAGGGCAAGGTGGCCGAGCTCGACGTCATGCTGCCCGAGTACTACGAGCTGCGCGGCTGGACGCCGGAGGGCGTGCCCAGCAGCGAGACCCTCGACCGGCTCAATTTGCAGGGTTAGGCGCGGGGCTGGACGGGAGCGGGGAGGGCGCAGCGTGGACCACGTCATCATCGGCGCCGGGCCGGCCGGCGTGGTCGCCGCCGAGACCCTGCGCCAGTGCGACCCGGCGGGCCGGGTCACGATCGTTGGCGACGAGCCGGAGCCGCCCTATTCGCGCATGGCGATCCCCTATCTCCTCGCCGATAGTGTCGGCGAGGCGGGAACTCATCTGCGCCACGGCGCCGATCACTACGAGGGCCTGGGTATCCAACTACGCCGGGACCGGGTGGCCGGGCTGTCGCCGGAGGCCAAGACCGTCGCGTTGGAAGGTGGCGGGAGTTTTCCCTACGACCGGCTGTTGATCGCGACCGGTTCGACCGCCGCGCGGCCGCCGATTCCAGGCATCGATCTGCCCGGAGTAGAGACCTGCTGGACGCTCGAAGACGCGCGCCGGATCGCCAACCGCATGGCGCCGGGCAAGCGGGTGGTGCTGATGGGCGCGGGCTTCATCGGATGCATCGTTCTCCAGGCGCTGGCCGAGCGGGACTTGAAGGTCACCGTGGTGGAGATGGCCGCGCGCATGCTGCCGCGCATGATGGACGAAGTCGGCGGCGAAATGATCGCGCGCTGGTGCGAGAGCAAGGGTGTCGCGGTGCGCACCGGCGCTCAGGTGACCGGCATCGAGGCCGTTGGGGAGGGTTTCCGGCTCGACCTCAAGGGCGGCGCGGCGCTGGAGGCGGATTTGGTGATCTGCGCGACCGGGGTTACGCCGAATATCGGTTTTTTGGAGGGCAGCGGCATCGCGGCCGAGGCGGGGGTCCTGGTCGACCAACACCTGGAGACCAACCAGCCGGGCATCTATGCCGCCGGCGACGTGGCCCAGGGGCCGGACTTCTCGACCGGCGAACAGGCGATCCACGCGATCCAACCGACCGCGAGCGAGCACGGCCGTATCGCAGCCCTCAACATGGCCGGCACGGCCACCCGCTATCGTGGCTCGCTATCCATGAACGTGCTCAACACGCTCGGCCTGGTATCCAGCTCTTTTGGGCTGTGGCAGGGCGTGGACGGCGGCGACCGCGCGGAGGCCGCCGACCCCGCGGGCGCCAAATATCTGCGGCTCGAATTCGACGGCGACGTGCTGGTCGGTGCGCTGGCGCTGGGCCTGACCCAGCATGTTGGCGTGATCCGCGGCTTGATCCAAAGTCGCACCCGCCTCGGCCCCTGGAAGGATCGCTTGCTCGCCGATCCGCACCAGATTATGGAAGCCTACCTGGAGCGCGCCCAAGGCGGCGGCGCCCGGGGCTAGACCCGGGGCTAGACCCGGGGCTGGAACGGAGACTGTGGCGATGAAGGTGGCGATTCGGACCGGTGGCCTTCTGGGCAAATATTTGCCCGAGGGCAGCGCGCGCAATTCGGCCGAGCTCGAGCTGCCCGAGGGCACGACGGCGACCGCGGTGATCGGACGTCTCGGCATGCCGTCCGAGGGCGGCTACCTGGTGATCCACAACGGCACCGCCGTGCCCAAGGACGCGCGTGGCTCTTGCACGCTCGCGGATGGCGACGAGCTCGCCATTATGCCGCCGCTCAAGGGCGGCTGAACCGCCAGCTTTTCCCGCGCTGGAAACCTCTTTGGCTCTAAGTGTTGAAGGTGTTGGCCGTCCGCGCCTCCGTGGTTCATAATTTGGTCATGACACGACGCGCGCCATCCGTGATGTCTGGCTCGCCGCGTTCCTCACGCGGATTGGCGCTGGTGACCGTGCTCTGGGTGCTGGTGCTGCTGTCGTTGATGGCGGCAAGCTTCACCGCCGCGACCCGCACCGATATCAATCTGACCCGCAATCTGATCGAGAACGCCCAGGCCGAATCCCTGGCCGAAGCCGGCTTGGCCCGCGCCATACTTGGCCTGCTCGCGGACCGTCACAACATCGACTTCGGCGACGAGGTGGAGCGGTTGGTGGCGGAGCCCCCGGGCGTGGGCGGCGCGCTCGAGGCTCTGCCGGAAGATCAAGCGACGGCGGCTGGTCCGGACGCCGGCGAGCCCTTGCCGGGTTCCGGCGCCGATGGGGCCTGGCGCGCCGATGGCACGGTCTACGCCTGGACCTACGGCGGTAGCGCGATCCGGGTCGCGGTTCACAGCGAGGCCGGCAAGATCGACCTCAATGCCGCTGACGACAACCTGCTACGCAGCCTGCTCCTCTCGGTGACCTGGACCGGCCCCGACGGCGAGCCCGAGGGCATCGACGAGGCCGACGCCGGGGCGCTCACGGACGCGATCCGCGATTTCGCCGACCCGGACGATCTGACCCGGCTAAACGGCGCCGAAGACGAGGACTACGCAGCCGCCGGCCTGCCCTGGGGCGCCAAGGACGCGCCGTTCGAGGCGGTCGCCGAATTGCAGCAAGTGCTCGGCATGGCGGCGCCCTTGTACGCGGCGGTCGCGCCCGCGCTTACAGTTTACACCGGCACCACCGGTGTCGACGCGCGCCTGGCGTCGCGCGAGGTCTTATTGGCGCTGCCCGGCGGCGCGGCGGCAGGCGTGGTCGACGACTACCTGGTGATCCGTGCCGAGGCGGCGCCTGGCGCAGCGCCGGCCTTTCCGGGCGCGGAAGGGCGAAACCGGGGGGGGCGCGCTGGAATCTACACCATCCATGCCGAAGCGCGGCTCGCGAGCGGTGCGGTCTTCGCGCGCGAGGCGGTGGTGCGCCTGGCCGGCGGCCCCCAACTCTATCGAATCGAAGCCTGGCGCCAAGGCACGCGGCGATTGTTCCCGTGATTCTTTTTAGCTGATCCGCGGTGAAACGAAGGTCTCGTGGAGCCGCTCGTAGAGGCCGTAATGGAGCGCGCGGTCGAGGCCGTTCTGGCTGCCAACGAGCAGCAGGCCCTCGGACAGGAACAGGAAAAGGAGCTCGATGGTGTGCCGTCCGCTTGCCTCGTGGAGCCGGTCGTGTTCCGAAAGGTGGTAGAGGCCGAATCCGGCGGCGAAGCTATCCGCGAGCAGGCCGTCGAGGGTCTGGGCGGCTAGGGCCGGCTGGCCGCTACCGCGATCGTTGTCCCGGCCACCCCTCCGAACCTTGCCGCGCGCGACCACCAGGCCGGCGACCGACTGCGCGTGCTCCAGGAAGCTCATCTCGATGCCTGACTCGTTAACGTAGAGGCGGAAGGCGCGCGGGTTCATGTCGAAGACTTCGAGGTTGTCGCAGAGCAGGCAGGCCAGTACCCGCCGCAGCTCGTCGGAGGATATTTCACCGCTCGATAGCGGCTCGATGCCCAAGGATCGGCAGACAGCCTCGGCGCGGGCCTGGTCCGGAATCCCGGCACTTAGGAACAGCGACGCCAGGGAAAATTCCGGCCTGATCGAGTGCACCAGGGTGGTCTGAAAAATCCGCCGCGCGTCCATCAGGACCTCGTCTTCCCGCGCGCACATGATCCGCCCCGCAAGGTGCGACGATGCGCAGGCGGTAACCAGTGTAGCGCGGAAGTGATAGGAAGGTCCCGGGCCAAATTACCGGTGGGGGCCGGAAGTTATGGATCGAGCGGCGGCCTAGCCCAGGTCCCGATACCCAATCCCTATTGTCTGACTTTCGTTAAACAAAAGCGCGGCAGGGAACCGGAAGCTCCCTGCCGCAATGCAACGCCTCGTATGGGGAAGGCGGCTTTTAGGCGGGCGCGCGCGAGCCGGGGGTCTATTCGACTGGCGCTACCGCCCGGTGTCCTGGCTCCGATGCCGCTGGGGTTACGACGAACGGCTTCGGACCACAACCAAAGCAATCCTATGACAATCCGGCGCCCGGGGCCTGTGTCAATGCTGTGATCGCTTCCGACTCTGGAAGCCGGAGGACAGGTGTGTGAATTCGGCGCGCCGCCTTGCCACCGTCGCCGAATCCGGCCCCGGCCGACCCGGACGGCGGCAGTCGATATGGGCGAGGGAGGATTTGACAGCCTGAAACGATTTTTGGCCAGTCAGCTTCACGTCATCGGTTTTACTAATGAGACGCCCCCAACGGGAATCAGGGGGGGTGTTGGATCGAGGCCGCTTCGAGTGGGATTTGCGCAAGCTTTGCGCATGGCCGCGGCGCGGTTCGAAAAAAAACATCCCAGGTGCCCATTTCCCGCTGGACCTGGTGATCTGGCTGAGCCACAAGGTCGGGCGAAGCACCAGGGACGGCGAATTCCAGCGAGGCAGGCAACGATGATTTCTCCCGCGGCGCGGACCGGGCGTTTTGACCTGTGCCCCGGCCAGATCCTCGGCGGCAAGTATGTGGTCGAGGCCTATCTGGGCGGTGGTCTGGAGGGTGAGGTCTACCGGGTCCGGGAGCAGCGCACCCAGGTGCGCCGCGCCGCCAAGCTGTTCTATCCCCGCGAGAACGCGCGCGACACCGCGGCCCGGCTCTACGCCCGCAAGTTGGACCGGCTGCGCGACTGTCCGATCGTGATCCAGTATCACCACGCCGAAAGCCTGTGGCTCGACGGCCGCCGCGTCACTTGCCTGATCAGCGAGTACGTCGACGGCGTGATGTTGGCCGACTTCGTGGCCGCCCACCCGGGCAAGCGGCTCAAGCCCTTCGAGGCGCTGCACCTGATCTACCCGATCGTGTGTGGGCTCGAGCAGATGCATGCCCGCAAGGAGTATCACGGCGACCTGCATGAATTTAATGTTTTGGTACGCCCACGCGGCATCTTCTTCGACGTGAAATGCGTCGACTTCTATAACCTGGGCCGTTATTCGGGGCAGCGCCGCCAGGACGATATCGTCGATCTGGTGCGGTTGCTGCACTGGACCCTGGGGGGGCGCCGCTGGTATGCGCGCCAACCCGCCGCCATCAAAGGCATTTGCCGGGGCCAGCGCCGCGACCTGATCGTCGAACGCTTTCCCCGCGCCGGCCGGCTGCGCGCTTACTTGGAAAGCTTCCCCTGGCTGTCGGTTTTGTGAGTCATAGGACAAAAAACAGGATTCAGATCGAGGTCGGTGGCCAGGTTTTGGACCGTGGCCATATTTTCGGTCAGACCGCGGCCGAGGCCGCTAGGTCCCCAGAAACCGCAAAGAACTAACCCAACGCAACATAAAGCTGGGCATCGTTTGGGGTGTCCAGATTCACCGCGTTGCCGGGATTATTTGGTATTGGGCCGGTCATCGGGGCGGTCGGTTGCGGTTTTCCGAAACAGTGGCCCAAAAAATACCGGAAAAAGCCAAACTATACCTTGGTATCGCAGGGTCTCGCAGTCGAAATGCCCTGCCTATCCTGGGCGAATGGGCGCGTCGCAGTGGTCGCGAAGATGATTCTTCCACCCTGTTGCAAAATTGCGGCAGCGCGAAAGAAAATTTCGGTCAAACGAAGAAGCATAATTGACCCGTTAAGGGATTAGGATTAAGCAGCAACTCTGTTAACTATAAATAGGAATGTTAGTTAACGGTTTCACTTCGGGGCGCACAGTCTTTTTGTTGGAAATATGGGGCAACTCACACATATATACATCGACTTTTGCCGGGGGTGTCGTGATTCCAGCAAGGGAAATCAACACACTGCGCGTAATGTTATTTTAAGGCAGGAAGCCCATAACGGTCTGATATCGAGGATGATTTGATGGCCGGACCCTACGCGATTCGAGCGCTGGTCGTTGATGACGACATCAGCCTGCTCGATGACTACAAGCGGATTTTGATCCCCGTTGCAGAGACGCGGGACGACGGCCTGTTCGCTCGGCTGGAGAGCGATCTCATCGGCGCGGCCGTGGGGCACAAGCGGTTTCCCGAAATCGATGTCGTCGCCGTGATGCAGGGGCAAGCTGCCGTTGACGCGGTGCGCGCGTCGATCGACCAGGGCCGGCCCTTTGCGGTTGCCTTCATCGATCTCTACCTCGGGCGCGGGCTCGACGGTTTGCGGACCGCCGAGCAAATCCGGGCTCTGGATTCGGATATCCACATCGTGTTGGTCGCGGCGAAGACGGAGGTTCACCCGGTCGAGTTGAGCGAGCGGGTGCCGCCGGCGGACCAGCTCTTTTTCGTCAACAAGCCGTTCCATGCCGCCGAGATCCAGCAGTTGGTCTTGGCGCTGGTCGCCAGGTGGCGGGGCGAGCGCTGGCAATCCGGTGGCAGCCGATTGCGCGCGGGCGGCCTGCCCGAGGTGCTGGACCGCCTGCCGGCCGGCGCCCTCGTCTTCGATCGGCGCGATCGCTTGCTCGCCACCAATGATGCCATGGGGGAACTGTTTCCCGAACTGGCCGAACTCTTCGTCGCCGGCACTTCCTACGAGGAAATCCAGCGCGGCGCAGCCGAGCGGCTGCTGCCCGAGAACACTTTGATGCGGGTCGATGCGTGGCTCGCGGAACGCATGGAATGGCATTCGCGTTCTGGCGGTGCGGTCGAACAACGGATTCGTGGCGCGCGCTGGGTTCTGCTGGTCGAGGAAGTCTCGGCCGCCGGCGAGACCATCTGCCTGTACTACGACGTAACCGATTTGAAACAGCGCGAAGCGAATCGTGCGACATCGGCGCATATGACCCAGATGGCACAATCCTTCGCGGCGCTCTGCGACCAACTCGATGGCCTCTCCGGCGCCAATTGGAGCGCCAATGTGGGCGCCAATGGGGGCGGCACCAGCTTGAGCGCGGCGTCGGCCATCGGAAGTCGGCGCGGGACCGGCGGGGAGATCGCCGTTCTGCCCGGCGCGATCGGCGGGTCCACGGGGCCCGGCCACGTCCATTCCCTGGCCGGGCGGCTTCAGGCCATCGCACAGCGTCAGAAGTTGGCACCCGAACCGCTAGGCATGAATCGCATCGTTGGTGAGGTGGTACGCAAGCTGCGTGGCGAATTGGGCACCGATGCTCGGATGGAGGTGGTTGCCGGTGCCGGGCTGTGGCCGGTCCTGATCGATGGCGACAAGTTTGAGATCGCCTTGGCCGCGCTGGTCCGCAACGCCTGCGAAGCGATGGAGGGCAGTGGCCACCTGACGGTGGAGACCGTCAACATCCGCCTGACCCGCGAGTTCGCCGCCTCACGCGCGGGTCTCGCCGCCGGTGAGTATGTGCGCATCTCGGTCCAAGATACCGGCCCTGGCATGGCACCGGAATTGGTCGAGCGGGCGCTCAATCCCTTTTTTACCTCGAAGGACAAGAACGCGCATATGGGCCTCGGGCTCAGCGTGGTCTATGGGTTCACCCATCAGTCGGGCGGTTACATTGAGGTCGACGGCGGCGAGGGTCGGGGCGCTACGATCGATCTCTACTTCCCGCGCGGCGAGGAACTTTGGGCGGCACCCATCGACGAAGATTCCCGGGATGGTGCGGAGGCCGTGCGCGCCGCGCGTACCGCTGATTGGCGCCGCGTCTAATTCCCTCTGTCAGTAATTTTCGCGGACCGGGGAATATGCTTGCGACGCGCCGGAGCGAGGTGCCAGGGTCGTGCCGCGGGCGATCCGTATTCGGGAGTTTCGAGTTTGGAACCCAGAGGAAACTCAGGGGTCCCGGGGGCCTTGAACCAGCGGTACCGGCAATTTCCCAGGAGGCCATAGCGTGACGGCAGGCGTCCGGCTGTTTCTTTTCGGAGGCTTCCGGCTCGAGAGCGCCGGGGGCGAGGTGCTCTCGATCTCGCTGCGCAAGGCAGAGGCGTTGCTCGCCTATCTGGCCATGGCGCCCGGGATGACGGCATCCCGGGAAAAGCTCGCGGCCCTGTTGTGGGGCGAATCGGACCAGCAACGGGCCCGGCAAAGCTTGCGCCAGGCGCTGTTTGCGCTGTCTCGGGAGTTTGCCCAGGCAGAGGTATCCGTGCTGCGCATGGAAAGCCAGATGGTCTCGCTGGACCCGGCGTCGGTCGGGGTCGATATCGCGGAGTTCCAAGCCCTCGTCGAGACCGGCGACGCCGGCCACCTGATCGACGCGGCCGCTTGTTATGCCGGGCCGTTTCTTCAGGGTTTCACCGTCGACTCGACCGAATTCGACGAGTGGCAGCGGTCGCTCCAGGGCCGCCTCGAAGAAGCGGCGATCAAGGTCTTCCTGGATTTGCTCGGTCACCAGGAGACGGCCGGAAACCTGGATTCGGCGATCGAAACCGCGCAGGGCGCGCTTCGAATCGACCGCTTTCGTGAAGACGTCCACCGCCGGCTCATGCGGCTCTACGTGGCGAGCGGCATGCGGTCCTCGGCGTTGCACCAATACCGCCTGTGCAGCGATTTTCTAGAGCGCGAGCTGGGGGTTTCTCCGGACACCAAAACCAATGCCTTGTATAAGGAAATCCTCGAAACCGGGCCGGCGGACCCTTCGGATTTGGAATCGGCTGGACCGGCGGAGCCGGTGCCCGAGCGGCCCCGCCGTCGGAGTGAGTCCGGGCCCGCGGCCACCGTGGGCCGTGCGGCGGCGATGCGCGACCTAGAGCGGCATTTGCAGGAGGCGAGCGAGGGACACGGCGGATTGGTGCTGGTGACCGGCGAGGCCGGTGTCGGCAAGTCCCGTCTGATCGATGATTTCATCGTCAACCTGGCGGAACACGAGGCGGCCTGTGCCGTGGCCCGGGGCCACCGCACGGAGCGCGCGCACTTCCTCGGTCTCTGGTCCGAACTATTGAGCACCGCTGCCCTGGCCGCCGACGGCCGGCGCGACAAGGGGCTTCGTCCCGAGGCGCTGGACCGGCTGGCGCGATTTCGTGCCGCGGGAATGCAGGACTTGGATGAGCCGGGCGCCCAGCGGCGTACCGAACTTTACGAGGATATCGTCGAATTGATCCGCGCGCGATCGGCGCATCGGCCGCTCGTTCTTCTATTCGACGATCTGCATTGGGTCGACCCGCACAGCCTCGATTTGATTGAATTCGCCGTTCGCCGCCTGCGCGGGGCGCCAGTCCTATTCGTTGCGGCCCTGTCCGCCGAAGAGTTTGGCCAGCCTCGTCTGCCGGACCCGTTGCGGGACCTGGAGCGCGACGGGCTGTTGTCCTTGTTCGAGCTGCTTCCACTTTCGCGCGGGCAAACCGGAGAGCTGGTTCGAAATCTTCGGCAAGCGGCCTCGGGTGGTGCGGATTCCGATCTCGTGATCGACGAAATTTGGACACTCAGCGAGGGTAATCCGCGAATTGCCACGGAGTTGGCGGCGCGGCACGCCCAAGGCGCCGAGCTCAAATTATCCCGGCATTTTGTCTCGGAGCTGTCCCGTGCTTTGGCGCCATTGGGCGAGCCGGCTCGCGAGCTGGCCAACATCGCTAGCGTCATCGGAAGCCCAATCGACTACGAGGTGTTGCGGCATTGCGCCGATCTCGACGCCGAGGTGCTGGTGCGGAGTGTCGAGAGCCTCGTCGCGGCAAAGGTCTTCATCAGCTCCGGCCAAAGTCTCGGCTTCACGCGCGAACGCATCAGGCAGGTGTTGTACGGGAACCTGCTTCCGCAACGCCGGGAAACCCTGCACGCCACCATCGCGCGCGCGATCGAGGAGGTGCATGCCGGCGCCATCGAGCTGTATCTGGACCCGCTCGCCCGCCACTGGCGCGAAGCCGGCGATGCGGCGAAATGCATCAAGTGCGAATTGGCCGCGGCATCGGTCGAACTCCGGCGCGGCGCGCGCGGCGCGGCGCGCGTTCGCTATCAGCAGACGCTGCGAGAGGTCCAGGAATCGAAGGGGCTCGACCGGGCTCGGGAGCTGGAGGCGGCGGCGCGCTTCGGAATGGGCATGATCGCCGAGGTCGAGCGGGATCTCGATACCGCCTGGACGATTTTTAGAGATCTGGAGACCCACCTGCACCGCATTGAGGATCCGCGTCAGCGTGTCGCCGCGTTGCTGGCGTTGTCCCGGGTTCACGTTCTTCGCAAGGACCAGGATCGGGGCTACGAATATGCCGGCCGGGCGTTGGTTGAGGCGGAACGAGTGGGCCCCGACTGCGTTTGGCCGCCCAGTGATTGCCTGTTGATCCGAATTCATCTGATCGCGTCCGCGCTCGGCGAGACCATCGATCGGGTCGCGGCCCATCGCGAAAAGGCCGAGCGAATGCGCCTGCGGGAAGAGGAGGCCAATGCCGAGGCGGCGATCGGCATTCTTCATGCGGTGCGAGGCGATTTCGGCACGAGCCAGGATCATTGCCGGCGTGCGGTCGACCTGGCCGAATGGCTCGGCAACGAGCGGTGCCTGTCGGCCGCGCTGCAGGTCCGCGCTATGGTCGGGATGTGGCGCGGTGCACGCGACGAGGCGCTCGCGGACTTCGACAAGGCCCGCAAGATCGCGGAGGAGGGAGGCGATCTGCTCCGGATCTATTCGGTGATTGGCCATCGCGGCTTCGCCCTGGCTGCGGCCCGGCGCTACGACGAGGCGATTGCGGAGTTGAAACTGGCACTGGGGATGGCGGCGCGGCTCAACACCAAAACCTTCCGGCCGCTGTTCACCGCGTGGCTGGCCGAGGCCTGCTTCGAGGCCGGCCATAACGAGGAGGCGCTTCGGGCCGCGCGGGAAGCGAGCCTAATGGCCGCGGAGCAAAACCAGCCCTGGGCGCGATCGGTCGCACTCAGAGCTCTGGCCCGCGTGCTCGCCCACCCCGACGTACGCGATTTGAATGGCGCCGAGCGATCGATTCGCACCGCGCTGGCCGACCAGAAGGGTCTGGGCATCAAATTCGAGACCGCGCGCTCGATGATCGTTCAGGCCAAAATCATGCGCTCGGCGGGAAACACCCGGCAGTCGAGCGCAGTCTACGACCGAGCCAGCAAGATGTTCCAACAGATGCAGATGACCGGCGAATTCGACAGTGCGCGAAACATGGCCGAAGCCCTGCTGCCCGGCGGCGAGTAAACGTGCCTATTTAATTCCGACGTAGATTATCGGTATTCATTTCCAGGTCTCGGGCTATGTGATTGGTTTGCCTACGAGATCGATGGTCATGGCTCCGGTGCCAATCTTGCGGCGCCGTTCTATTCGGAGTTTCCAGAAATGCCAAATAGCGGGGTGGTGCCGGTTTCGAAATCCGAACAGTCGGATGTCGTGATTTGGCTGTCGTTCTTCGGCATCTGGGCGGCAATCCAGGTACTGGTATTGGCGATCGGGGCGACGCCGCTGCTCGATGGCGAGTTGATCGGCACCGACGGCTACATGCGGCTGGTTCGCGTCGAGTTGCTGCACGAGACCGGCGCCTGGTTCGACGGGCGCATCCCGCGCAGCAATGCGCCCTATGGCGACACCCTGCATTGGACTCGGCCGTTCGACCTGTTGGTGCTCGGTTCCGCCGGGCTGCTGACACCGGTTCTCGGCTTTCGCGACGCGTTGTTCTGGGGCGGATCCTTCGTGTCGCCGCTGCTGCTGCTGGCCACCGGTTTCGCTTTGGTTTGGGCGGCGAAGCCCTTGGTTGACAAGGAGAACCGCCCCCTGGTCATTTTGGTTTTTCTGGCGCAGCTGGGCGTGATGGCCTATTCGCTTCCGGGCCGCGTCGATCACCATACGCTGCAGATGTTCCTGATTGCCCTGATCGTGGGCTTGGTCACGCGGTGCTGCGGCGTCCGGCCCCAGGTCAGGGCGGCGGTGTTCGCCGGAATCCTGCTCGGCCTCGGTCTGTGGATTAGCACCGAATTTCTGATTATGACGGTTCTGACCATGGCGGCGATCTGGTTGGCGTGGTTGCGGCACGGACCGGCGGGCAGCCTGCAGGCGACGGGCTTTGCCGCCGGGTTTGCCGGCAGCCTGGTATTGGCGCTGCTCGCC
>CAXMQD010000532.1:0-14989 GCA_964194965.1 uncultured Acidimicrobiia bacterium
CAAGCCGATCCAGGTCGAAATCTCCTCCGATCTGCCGGAATTAATCGGCCCGGCGGCTGCGCGCGTCGCCACGGCCATGGCCGAGATCGGCGGCTTCACCGACGTCGAGGACGGTCGGCCGATCCCTGGAATCGAGTGGGAGCTGAGAGTCGACCGCGCCGAAGCCGCCAAATTCGGCGCTGACATAACACTCATCGGCAGCTACGTGCGCATGATCACCAACGGCACCAAGCTCGGCGAGTACCGGCCGGACGGCAGTACCGAGGAGATCGATATCGTGGTGCGCCTGCCGGCCGCATTCCGCAACATCGAGCAACTCGACAGCATCCGCGTGCGTACCGACATGGGCATGGTGCCGATCGCCAACTTCGTCACGCGCGAAGCGCGGCCCAAAATCGGCATCCTGCGCCGAGTCGACGAGCGCCGGGTCATGACGGTCAAGGCCGAGGTCGCGCCGGACGCGCTACCCGACACCAAGGTGCGCGAGCTACGCGCCTGGTTGGCGACCGCCGAGCTCGATCCACGGGTCGACATCACCTTTAAGGGCGAGGACAAGGAGCAAGTCGCGGCCCAGAAATTCCTGGTCAAGGCGTTTGCGGTCGCGATCTTTCTGATGGCCATTATCCTGGTGACCCAGTTCAACAGTTTCTACAGCGCCTTCCTGATTCTCAGCGCCGTGATTATGTCGACGGTCGGGGTGATGCTCGGCCTGCTGATCACCGATCAGCCCTTCGGCATCGTCATGGCGGGCACCGGCGTAATCGCGCTCGCGGGCATCGTGGTCAACAACAACATCGTGCTGATCGACACCTTCGACCGGCTCAAGAAGACGGCGCCCAATCCACACGAGGCGATTCTGCGCACTGGCGCGCAACGCCTGCGGCCGGTGCTGCTGACCACTGTCACCACGGTCTTGGGATTGATGCCGATGGTGCTCGGCATGAACGTCGACATGATCGCGCGCGAGGTTCAGATCGGCGCGCCCTCGACCCAGTGGTGGCGCCAGTTGGCCACCGCGATCGCCTTCGGCTTGAGCTTCGCCACGGTGCTCACGCTGGTCGTCACGCCGAGCGCGCTCATGCTGCGCGAGAACCTGGCCGCATGGCGGCGCCGGCGCCGCGGCATAGCGCCGCCGACCGCTCCGACAGTCCAGCACCTCGGCACCGATCTGCCGACGGCGGCCGAATAACACCAGTGATTTTGGCTGATATTCAAAAAACAGCGATGCGCTGAAGGACCCAAAAGACCGCGAGGCTGCCGATGGCATAGGGTGGCACGGCCCAGGCCCAGGCCCAGGCCGGTTGCGGCAGGTCGACACGCCGCGTTATTCGCCGAGCCAGCGCGACAATGGCGAATACCGAAGCGATGAACAGCAGCTGGCCGACCTCGACGCCGACGTTAAAGAACAACAACGCAGTGGGGATCGACTTTTGCGGCAGACCGATTTCGGCCAACGCCCCCGCGAAACCGAAGCCATGCAACAAGCCGAAGGTGAACGCGACCAGCCATGGATAGCGTTCGGTCAGCCCCGGCCGCCCCCGCCGGCTGTGTATGATTTCCGATGCGACGAACACGATGCTCAACGCGATGACCGCCTCGATGGGCGGTCCGGGCATGTGGACGAAACCAAGCGTCGCACCAGCCAGTGTGAGGCTGTGGGCGAGCGTGAACGCGGTGACGGTCCAAATGATGCGGCGCAGGCCGGTCACCAGAATCAGCAGCGCAAGGACGAACAGGAGGTGGTCGATGCCGCTCAGGATATGCTCGACGCCGAGCAAAAAGTAGGTTCGGACCACTTCAAGGCCGCTCGGTTGGGTCGGAACCGTGAAGAACGGATCGCCGGCGGTCAGGCGGCGCGCCTCGCTTACGCCGTCGGCAAAGTCGAACCGGACCAGCACGTCCGTCGATGTTCGATCGAGCCCGTCGATACGGATCACGCCCCCTTCGAGACCTCCCGCGCAGTTAGCTGTCCAGCGAGTTACGTATGCGGCGCCGTCCCACGTCGGCTGCCCCGGCGTCCGCGGGTCGCAGCTCTCCGGCAATTGGGCGGCGATCGCCATGGGACGCGCGCCGGTCGCCGGTACCTTCCACAGGACCGCGTAGAGGTCCTTGTCGATCAGGCGAAGCTCCAGATAACCAGGCTGAAGCGCGTGGCCATACGACGACGCGATAAATCCGAGCGCGCCGACCAGTACGGCCGTCAGCGCGAGAACCAACCTGCTCACCGGCCGCATCACTGGTTCTCCACCGTCGGGGCAACGGCCCGGGCAGCGGCGCGGCGGATCTCGACGACGAAGCGCGCCCGCAGCCGGTTGTAGTGTAGCTCGCGGATCTCCTTTGCCTTTGCCGCCTTCCAGTCCCTCAGCACGGCGCTGCGCACCTCCTCCAGAGGTGGCGTCCGGGCGGGCGGGCTGTCGAGAATGCGAACCAGGTGCACGCCATAGGCGGATGCCACGGGTCCGGTCCACACCCCGGTCGGAATTTCCACGAGCAGCTCGAAGAAGCCCTGCCCGAACACGCCGTCGATCGCGTTTGGTGGCGAGAGACCAAGCTGGGCCGGCAGGAGGGTGCGTTCGCCCAGCGCGGAAGGATCGGCCGCGGGGTCGGACTGGAGCGCGCTCAAGGCCCGCGTGATGGCATCCGCGCCGGGAGTCTCGCCGAGATAGATTTGCTCGAAGGCCAGACGCGGCCCACGCCGGTAGGTCCCCTCGTTCGCGGCGAAATAGGCTTCGAGTTCACCCGCGGACGGCTCCAGAAGCTGGGCGCCGGAGTCGGTCAGAAACTCCATCTTCTGTCGCAGGCGACGCCGGACGACGGTGTCGTTTGTGTCGAGACCGAGCGCCAACGCCTCGCGGTAATAGACCTCCTCACGAACAAACTCGCCGATCAGGGCATCGAGTTCGTCATCCATCGGCATCCGCTTCCAGACCGAGTTGTATCCGGCCGCAAGCCGATCGATCCGCTCGGGCGTGACGACAATCACATCGGTCGGCGCATCGGGTGTGTCGTCGACGGCCGCGAAGACCAGGAAGATCAGGCCGCCGATCACTAAGAAATGCAGAAGCGGCTCCCGCAGGAGCCGCTGGATTAGCGTCATATCCGGTCCCTGCTCAAGACTTGGGCGTGTACCAGATCGGCGAGGTGTAGGCGCGCTCTTGAGTCGAAGCCGGCGCACCTTCGGGCAGGTCGATGCCAAAGCGAAATGCATCGTAGGTGGACCAGCGCGGCGTCGGGATCTCGAGCACCCGGGCATAGTAGAACGCCTTCTGTTTCGGATCGAATTCGGGGTCGGTCCAGACCGTCCCCAGCTCCGAGGCACCGATCGTGTTGGTCCAGTTGGCGTTGGCGACATCGACGGTGTTGCCCACGGCCGGCAGCTTGCCGTCCGCCCCGGGTTCCCGGCCACCGGACCAGGCGACGTCGTAGACCCGTTCCTGGGTCGCGCCGTCGGCGTCGAGCCAACCCTTGACGATCTGGATGCGGTCGAGATTGGCCCCGATCGGATCGCGCAACGCGTAGACCATGAATTTCGGCGCCTGGGCACCCTCGGGCATGACCCTCAGATCGCCGCCCATCGGCACGCCCTTTTCATAGCCGACGACCGCCGGCATGCGGGAATTCAGGTCCTGGTCCGTGAGCTCCCAGCCGCCAAAAAAGCGCACGGTCATGCGCGGACCGGTCGTGCCGTAAGCCTCTTTGCGCTGCATGGCATCGAAGATGGCCGCGCGGGTATTTTCCGTGGCCCAGATGGCGCCCAAACCCGACGCAACTACCTGCCAGCCCGTGATGGTGCCGGCCTCGGATTTCATGAACGGATGCGACATCCGGCCGGGCTTGGGTTCGTAGCCGACATGCTTGCTGAAGAAATTGTCTTCCTCGGCGGTCGAAAGCGACGTGTGACTGTCGGTGGCGCCAATCATTCCGAACTTGTAAGGATTGGTGCCCAGCTTGGTCTCGATCGCCAACCCCCTCTTCAGCGCCTCGCGGGCATATTCGCCGGCCAGCATATCGTCGGCCTTCGCCTCGGTGACATCGAGGTTGCCGATATCCCATGTCTCGTAGTCGGCAAATTCGTCATCCGGCGACAGGAAGGGATGGGCCTCGCCGTCGCCCTTCATCTGCGTGGCCTCGTAAAGCGGCTCCCATTTGATGCGCTGGGTGATATAGGTCTCGTCGAGCTCGGTGCCGTTCCACTGCGCCTCCAGAGGGAACATGATGCCGTTCGACAGGTTGCCGTTGTGGGCGATCGCCAGTATTTCGCCGTCGGTCTTTGCCTCGTAATTGGCCAAATACTTCCATAGATCGCGCGGGTCGGGACTGCCGTTGGGCGCCTGCGTCGTGTAGGGCACCACCTGGCGCGCCCGGACCGGACCGTCCCGCATCAAGACGACACGGTGCATGTTGTTGCCCTTGATCAACGAGGTCCATTCAAATCCGATCATGGCCGTGAAGCGCCCCGGATCGTTGAACGCCTCGGCATCGTCGATAACCTTTTCCCAAAGGTTCTTGTAGAGCTTCGAGCCCGGCGAATAGAGCGCGAACATCTCCGGGTCCATCTTGGCTTGCGAGAAGGTCGTGATCAGATCGAGAGCTGCTTTGACCGCCTCGTCGCCGCCTTTCGCAATCCCCTTGCCCCAGCGCGCCGCCTGTTCGTACGCCAACAACTCCGGCTTGCCTCTGATGATATCGCCGATCATGCCCATGCCGTCGGAGTGGTCGGTGACCGCCAGCCAGTCCAGCGGGCGCGACAACCGCACCGCCTGTCCCGTGGAGGAGATCACCTCCTCGCCGCGCGCAAAGCGATAGGCGTCTCTGGGGGATAGACGGTTGCCGAACAGGCCCGCGTCCATCGAGAGCGCGGTATGGAGGTGGGAGTCACCCCAGAGGGGACGCTCCGGAAAAGCGCGATGGGCATAGGGCGAATAGACTTTGCCGGTATAAGCCTCCGACAAAGTCTCCGGTGTGGGCGTGCCCGCATCCTGCGCCGTGGCAGGCCCTGCCATCAGCACCAGTCCGGCGGTCATCAAGGCTGGAACGAACCGCGTCATATCACTCTCCATGAAGGTGGGGAAGTCGCGCCTGACCGTACTTGCGAAAGAGCACAGAGGCTAGCGGAAACCCGCCAGCGACATGAGAATCGGCGCTCGGTTTCCGAGCCGCAAGCCATGCCCTATTTATCCGCATGGCGGTTGGTAACTGTCAGAAATGGCGCGCCTGCCCGAACGCGTTTCAGGGACCCCGGTCGTCGCTTTCGGCCGGTGGGTCACCGCCGGCCGGCGGATCCGCCGCCGGTACCGTTTCATGCCTTGCCTGCAGCCGGTGGTATTGCCAGGCGGACAACGGAATCGAGATCGCATAAGCGAGCCCAGCCAAGCTCAAGGTTACCCAGGGCGTGCTGACCAGGAAGGCCACGAACCCGCCGACCCCGACCAGGACCAGGCCGACGTAGCGCGGGCGAACCCGGAACTGCTTGGCGGAGAAGGTCGGCACCTTGCTGACCATGAGGGCCGCGGCCGCGAGCAGCAGGACGCCGTTGAGGACCGGGGACGCCAGGACATCCCCGCCCAACTCGAAGCTCATCACCATCGGAACCAGCACCAGCCCCGCGCCGGCCGGGGCCGGCACACCGGTGAAAAATCGGCCCGCCCAGGGCGCTGGCTTTTCATCGTCCAGCGCCACGTTGAAACGCGCCAAACGCAGGGCGCTGGCCATGACGAAGACCAACACCAGGGCCCAACCAAGTCCGCCGGCGTCACCCAGGGCCCAGAGATAGATGATAATCGCCGGGGTCACGCCGAAACTGATGACGTCGGCCAGGGAATCGAGCTGCGCCCCGAACTCGCTGGTCGCATTCATCAAGCGCGCGATCCGCCCGTCGAGCACATCCCCGACCATGGCGACCAGAACCGCGGCGATCGCCAGCTCCCAACGTTCGAGGAACGCAAGGCGGATCGCGGTCATGCCGGCACAAAGGGCGAGCAGCGTGAGCGCGTTCGGAATCAACCGGTTGACCGTACGGCCGTGCAGCCTGCGCCGTTTGATGCTGGTCATCCGGTCCTTCCCCCGGCTCACCGCCGCGCCCCGCGGCGCTGTGCCTCGCCCGACTCGAGATCGGCGATCACGGTCTCGCCGCCGATCGCGCGCTGTCCGGGCACAACCAGGGCCGGCACGCCCGCCGGCAGGTAAATGTCGGCGCGGCTGCCGAAACGGATCAATCCGAAGCGTTCGCCGGCTTCCACGCTTTGCCCCCGGCTCAGGTTGCACACGATGCGCCGCGCCACCAACCCGGCGATCTGTACGAAGGCGATATCCCTACCATCCGCGGTCGTCAAACGCACGGCCTGGCGTTCGTTGTCCTCCGAGGCCTTGTCGCGCGCCGCGTTCACAAAAGTACCCTTGTGGTAGGCCAACTCGGTAATCGTACCCGCCGCCGGAACCCGGTTGACGTGGACGTCGAAGACGTTGAGGAAAACGCTGATCCGGGTCACCGGTTCGGAGCCCATGCCCAGATCGGGCGGCGGCGGTGCCGGCGCGACCGTGACGACGCGCCCGTCGGCGGGGCTGACCACCAGGCCCGGGCGCAATGGGACCACGCGATCGGGATCGCGGAAAAAATAGACGCAGAACAGGGCCAAGATCAGTCCGGGCACGACCAGCGGCGGCCAAGCCAGATACAGCAACGCCGCCACGACCAGGGCCGCGGCGATGAACGGCCAGCCGGCCCGGTTGATCGGCACCAACACGCCTTCCAGCAAGTCACTCTTTTCCGGCAATATTTGGGCTTCCCGTGGCTCGGAGGCGCCATACCTACACGCCCCTCCTTATACAGGAAAGGCATTACGCGAGGTTAGCCGATTCGGTGCCACGCCCTCGCCAATGCCGGAGGCCCGGCCTTGGGTATGTTGGACAGCGGCGATGACAAGCGCTACATCGGAGCCGCCCCAGCCCGCCGAACGATGGATCCTTAGTCCAAAAGACCTGGATATCAGTTAGTCGAAGGCACCACGAAAATTTGTCCCGGATAGATCAGGTCGGGATCGCGGATCTGTTTCTTGTTGGCTTGATAGATCACGGAATTGCGAACGCCTTTACCGTAGAGGCGCCGCGAAATCCGCCACAGGCTGTTGCCCGGCTGTACCACGACCCTGCGCTCGCTGGTCAACGGGTCCAGCACCGCCGCGCGCGAGAACGGTGTCTCCACCCGCGCCGCCACCTGGCCATCGTCGGTCAGTTGATCGACCCGCAAGCTGTGCAGACCGGGGGCGATCGATCCGGTGAGGGTCGCTTCCCAGTGGCCGTCCAACGCCGCCTCGGTGTCGGCCGCGGGTTTGTTGTCCAGGTAGATGACCAGGCGGCTTTCCGCTGGGGCGCGGCCGCCGACCTTGGCGCGCCCCTGGTCATCGTAGTCGACGGTTTCGAGGATCAAGGTGCCCTCGCCCAGTCCGCCGCTGACCGACTCGATCTGCTGCAATATGCGGATCTGGCCCCCACCGTCGCGCGGCATCAACACCACCAAGGGTTGCTCCGCCTCGGCGACCAGCGCGGTCTCGCCCTGCGGCTCGGTCGCGGCCGCGGATTCGGCTGTCGCGACCTGCGTATCCTGGGCGGCCACCGGGTCTTGGGTAGGTGGCGCGGCTGGCGCCTCTTGGGCCATGATGACCGGCGGCGCGATTGCTTCGGGTTGGGTCGGCGCCTCGGGCTCCGCCGTCGCGATCCGCGGCCGCGGTACCGAAACCACCACCACATTCTCCGACAGCAACGTCGCGCCGCCGGGCAGGCGCGACTCCAGACTCAGTTCATGGCTGCCGGGTTCCAGCGGAATTTCCAACACCAGCACCCATTGGCCGCGCCCATTCGCCACGGTGGTGCCCAAAATGCGATTCCCGTCGCGCAGGATCACCTCGCTGCCGGGTGCGGCACGGCCGGCGATCACCGTCTCGCCACTAGGCTCGACTCGAACAATGTCGAAGCTCGGCGGTACCGCACCGACCTGGGGCGCCGCTTCGGCTTCGGCGGCCTTCGGGTTCGCCGCCACCTGCGCCGGCGCGGGGACCGCAAGGGCCTGGGCCTCGGAAGCGGGCGCCTCGGAAGCTGGCGCCTCGGAATCTGGCGCCTCGGACATGGCGGGCGCCTGGGCCTCGGCCGGGACCGGTTCGCTGGTTGCGACGGGTTCGTTGGTTGCGGCGGCCGGGGCGGCCGCGGCCGGCGGTTCAGCGGTCGCCTCCGGCGGCACCGTCACTGTCGCGCCGGTCACTGCCGCGCCGGTCTGGGCGCTCTGGAGCGTTTGCGGATCGGTGCGGGTCAGCAGAAATGCACCAATCGCGGCGAGCGCGAGAACCGCGGCGACGCCGATGAGGGTACGGTTCCGTTTCAAGATCGAATCCTCATGCTGACCCTGGTTAACCTAATATGCGCGGTCACTTAGCGCAATCGGCCGTGCCACCGCAATGGGTCTCTCAAATCGACCGCCGTCGAATCATGGAGCGGAGATAGGACAGCGAAAGAATTTCAAATTATAACACGTAATAACAATATGTTATAATAGTTATTTGATGTTAATACACGACATTAAGAAGCGGCGGCATTCAGTCACGGTCCCGGCGCCGGCGGCAGGCTGAGAAGGTAGACCCAGATGGACGCGCGATCCGCATCGGTCAATTGGGATGTTGACGATTCGATGACCTCGACCATGGCGCCTCCGGCACTGGCCGGTATTCGCGCTTGAACCCCTGTGACAGGCCGGACGACTGACCAAACGCGATCTACTCCGATTTGCGCCGCGCCGCGCTGGGGAGGGCCGGCAAGGCTTTGAGGTATGCCGCGATGGCCATCCGATCCGCCGCTGTTAGCCGGCTGGTCGTATTGCGCACTACCTCACCCATTGCGTCACCAAATGCTTCGCCATCCGGCGAGAACCCGAAGTCCAGCGCCAAAGTAATATCGCTTTCGCTCCACCGAGCAAGTCCTTGCTCATGGGACGTGAGGTTGGGAGCCAGGCTTTTGCCGTCGCCGAGCCGAGCCCCGGCGAACCAGCGTAAGGCATCGAGCCCGCCCAGGAAATTTCTCGGCGTGTGACACTCGCGGCAATGGCCCAGCGCCTCGACAAGGTAACTGCCGCGGTTCCAATTGTCGCTTTTGGTCGCGTCGGGCTGCCATCGAATAGAGTCAAAATTCAACAGCTTCCAGAACCAGAGAAGCGGGCGAATCGAGAACGGAAATTCGACCTCGTGTGGCCGGCTCGCCTGTGCCACGGGCGACTGCGCAAAAAGATAAGCCTTGAGATCGAGTAGATCGCGGTCCGTGGCCCCGGTGTAGCTGGTATAGGGGAATGCAGGATAGTAATGTCGGTTGTCCGGCCCGATACCATCACGCATCGCGCGCAGAAAATCTCGGTCGTTCCATCGCCCGATTCCATGATCGGGATCGGGCGTGATGTTCGGCGCATAGAAAGTGCCAAACGACGTCTCAAGGGCCAGGCCGCCGGCAAGCGCCGCACCGCCCGCCTTCGCGTCGGTGTGGCAGCCGGCACATCCGCCGGCATCGAATACGTACCTACCGCGATCTACGGTCGCCTGATCACCAAGGGCGCCACCGCAAGTCATGCCGGTCAAGACCGCCACGGCGACGAGAACGCGAGCGCCGGTGCCTAAGGACATACCAACCGATCCCGCGCACCCGCCGGGCTACGTTTCGATTAGAATTTGGAAATTACTCTTGTTTTGGGAACCGGAACTTCCCGCCTTCTTTTTTTGGTCCTTTATGACAACCGCCACACGCTTGAGCAAATACCTTAAACTGTGCTCGAAAGCCGTTGATTTCGTTAGTTTTCGTCACCACAATCAATTTTTCGGCCTCGGCCACTAGTTTTTTGGCCGCTGCTTCAAATTCTGAGCGTTTCGACCAGACTTCCGGCTTTGCGCGGCTATCCGGCACGGCGTCGCGGCCGGTATCGGGAGGGAAGTTCGCGACGATCTTCAGGGCGTTCGTATGCCACGTCACCGCGCTCGGCATCGCGTCCATGACGTTCGTGTTCTCGCCTTTCAGGATGGGCTTTACCGCACGGAATGCTTTGCCCATTTGGCCCATTTCGGTTTGGCGCTGCTTGACCAACGCAGCGCCTTCCTGTGCGGCCAAATCCGTAGTCATGAGCGCCGATATGCCCACTGCGAAAATCACTAGTGTTACCAACTTCAAGCGTGTCATCTTGATATCCTTCTGCCTTGTGTCATCCGTCCCCGTGGGCCGGGCAGGAGCCTGACCGACGGTTCCATTCTCGTCCAGCGCCCCCGCGATCACAACCTCGCAAAGGAACCACCCGGTCATGCCGATCAGCCCGTCTAGAAGCCAAAATCCTTCCCTCTGCGTCTACTGTGGCTCGTCCAACAATGTGGCCGCCCGGCACCTTGAAGCGGCGGCGGAGCTCGGCCGCCTGGCCGCCGGCCGCGGAATCGGGATCGTGTTCGGCGGCGGCCGGGTCGGGCTCATGGGTGCACTCGCCGACGGCGCGCTGGACGCGGGCGGCCGGGTCACCGGCGTCATACCCCAACACCTGCAGGACCAGGAGGTCGGCCACAACGGCGTCAACGAGATGATCGTGGTCGACTCCATGCATGCCCGCAAGCGCCGCATGTTCGAGATTTCGGATGCCTTCTGCGCCCTGCCCGGCGGACTGGGAACCCTCGACGAGACCTTCGAAATCGTCACCTGGAAGCAACTCGGCCTGCACGACAGGCCGGTGGTGCTGGTCAACGTGGATGGCTTCTGGGACCCGCTATTGGCGCTTCTCGCCCATCAGCTCGAGGCCGGCTACATCCGGCCCCGCCATGCCGGGCTCTATCGCGTGGTCGAGCGCATCGAGTCCGTGTTCGACGCCATCGAGGCCACCCCGTCCCCTCGCCGCCCCCCCGACAGCGAGCGGATGTGATATCAAAGCTCCTCAAGTGCGCCTCGCTCGGCGCGCGAGCCGCCAAATCGCGGCGTTCCAAAAATTCTTCGTTCCCTGAAACACGACCGTTGCATAGCGCGGCCAAGCTCGCGAATATAGCGATTCCATGCCCGCAAACCAAAAAGGTCAGCCACAATGCTCCTGGACGTTCGCACCTACACCGTGAGGCCGGGCCGCCTGAAGGCCCACTTCGAGCTTTACGAAAAATACGGCAAGACTCCTCAAACCCGCCACCTCGGCCAGCCGCTCGCTTATATGAAGGGCGAGACCGGCGATCCGAACGAGTATGTGCATATCTGGGTCTACGAGAGCGCCGGGGATCGCGAGACTCGTAGGGCCGCGATGCAGAGCGATCCGGATTGGCTGGACTACACGAAACGCAGCGCCGAGCTTGGCGCGCTCGTCAGTCAGACCAACAAGCTGATGATCCCGGTCGATTTCTTCGATTTCAAGTCACCGGCGTAACAGAGGGTGTTCGGGGGCCTCCGGCGCCCGTCCCTCAGCTTGAGTCCCACTCGGGCGAGAAATCGAAATCGCAGATGCGCAAGGCCCGCGACCGCAGGGCGTCGATCGCCGCGGCCTCGCTGGCGCTCAAGGTGAAATCGAAAACATCGAGATTCTCGCGAATGCGGCCCGGATCGCTGGAGCGGGGAATGGCGACCACGCCGTCCTGCTGAACATGCCAGCGCAGCACCACCTGGGCCGGGGTCTTGCCATGGCGCGCCGCCGCCTCGGCGACCGGTTCTTGCCGGAGGAGCTCGGTGCCGCGCGCCAAGGGACAATAGGACACAAACGCCAGGCCGTGCTTGCGGCACGCCGCCATGACCCGATCCTGGTTTAGAAACGGGTGATACTCGACCTGATTGCAGGCCAGCGGATGCTCAGACAGCGTGACCGCTTGCTCGACCAGCGCGGCGGTGAAGTTCGAGACCCCGATGTTGCGGGCCAGGCCGCGAGAGCGCAGCTCGTTGAGCGCCGCGATCGAATCGGCCAGCGGCACCGTTTTGGATGGCCAGTGGATCAACGCGAGATCGACCCGATCGACGCCGAGACGCTTCAGGCTGCCCTCGACCGAACGCTGCAAATCGCCGGCGGCGAGGTCCGTGGGCCAGACCTTGGTAGTCAGGAATATCTCGTCGCGCGCGACCCCGGAGGCGCGCAGGCCCGCGCCGACCGCCGATTCGTTCTCATAGGAGGTGGCGGTATCGATATGCCGGTAGCCGGCCTCGAGCGCGCCTGCCACCAGCCGGGTGGCCGCGTCGCCGCGCAGAGTCCAGGTGCCCAGCCCGATGGCGGGAATCTCGGCGCCGTTTCCGCGAACCCTGTGCCCGATCGATTCGTCCATCGCGTCGTTACTTATTCGGCCGGCGCCGTCTTGGCGGCAGCGCCGGCGATGACATGGTGGCGGCGCGGCAGCATGAGAACCGCGGCAAAAATCGCGGTCGCCGCCACCGCCAGCACCAGGAACAAGGTCGAGAATCCCCCGCGCACGTGAATCCACGCGATCAGCGGCACGGCGGAGGCCGAGACGGAAAAGGTCACGATGTAACGCAGTGCGAAAACCCGGCTGCGCCATTCGCTCTTGGTCACCCGCCCGACCAGCACGTCATTGATCGGGATCTGGCCGAACACGACCAGCATGAAGGCGACCGACACCACCAACGCGGCGACACCGGTCAACTGATACATGGCGGCGAAGAACACCGCCTGCAGGCCGGCCACGAAGGCGAAAACCGTGCGTACCGAATAGCGATCCACCAGGTAGCCGACCGCCAGTTGGGCGAAGGCGGCAACGGCGAACACGAGGAATGCGTACCAACCGATCATCGAGGCGGAATCGGCGATGTCTCCGAGCCGTTCTTCGAACACCTTGGGCAGGCTGAAGGTGGTGCTTTGAAACACCAAGCCACCGACCGCCGTGGAAAAGAAAATAATCGAGAACAGCCGCACCAGGTCGCGGCGCGCGACCTTCGGCCCCTCGGCCGCCGCTGGTTTCTTGGCCGCCGGCGCGGCGGCCTCCGCTTTGCGCATCCGGACGATAAAGGCCACATAGGCGATCCCGATCAGCACCGAGGCCACGCCGGGCAGCACGAAGGCCGAGCGCCAGCCGGTCCATTCGATCATGAAACCGGTGATCAGCGCGGCGCAGGCCACGCCCAGGTTCCCGAAGATGCCGTTGATCGCGAGCGGCACGCCGGTTTTATCGCGGCCGTGAACCACGAGCGCCAGCCCGACCGGATGATAGATCGCCGCGAACACGCCGATGGCGAACAGGCCGAGGGCGATCTGGAGTGGGCTGTTGGCCTGTGCCGCCAGGATCGCGCTTACCCCGATGCCGAGGAAGAAGATCGCCATCATGCCCTGGCGGCTCCACTTGTCGGCGATCCAGCCGGCCGGAACCGAGCAGGCGGCGAAGGCCACGAAGCCGGGCGTGGCGTAGGGGATCAGCTCGGCGTAGCTCATGCCCCAGTCCCGCGCCAGAGTCAGCGCTGCCGCCGTCGCGAAGATCAGCAAGAACAGATGGTCGAGAAAATGACCGAGGTTGAGAAACAGAAAATGGGTTCGGCTATGGGTCAAACGTGGCCTCCTCGCGGGCGGAGCATGCCACAAGCCACCCGCCGAGCGCCAGGACGTCCGAAATACCCCGGCGCGGACCCGGCCTTGCACCGCGCGGAAAGCGTGGCTATCTTCGCGCCGCGCGCCGCTCCGGCGCCCGAGCACCCCATCCGTCCACGAGCCTGCCCACGTAGTCCGCCCACGTAGTCCGCCCAGGAGACCTTTATGGCCAAGATCAAGGTGGCAAAGCCCCTCGTCGAACTCGACGGCGACGAGATGACCCGGATCATCTGGGCGATGATCAAGGATAAGTTGATCGCGCCCTACCTCGACGTCGACCTGAAGTATTACGACCTTTCGGTCGAGAAGCGCGACGCCACCGACGACCGGATCACGGTCGATGCCGCCAACGCCATCATCGAGCACGGCGTCGGCGTCAAGTGCGCCACCATCACCCCCGACGAGGGCCGGGTCGAGGAGTTCGGCCTCAAGAAGATGTGGCGCTCGCCCAACGGCACGATCCGCAACATCCTGGGCGGCACGGTGTTCCGCCAGCCGATCATCATGGCCAACGTGCCGCGCCTGGTGCCGGGCTGGACCGAGCCGATCGTGATCGGCCGTCACGCCTTCGGCGACCAGTACCGCGCGACCGATTTCCTGGTGCCGGGCCCGGGCAAGCTGACCATGACCTTCCAGCCCGAGGACGGCGGCGAGGCGAGCAGCTACGAGATTTTCGACTTTCCCGCGGCCGGCGTCGCCATGGGCATGTACAATCTGGACGAATCAATTCGCGGCTTCGCGCGCGCCTGCTTAAACTACGGGCTGGGCCTGGGCTGGCCGGTTTATCTCTCGACCAAGAACACCATCCTCAAGGTCTATGACGGCCGCTTCAAGGACCTGTTCCAAGAGATCTTCGACGCCGAGTTCAAGACCCGGTTCGAGGCCCAGGGCCTGATCTACGAACACCGCCTGATCGACGACATGGTGGCGGCCGCGCTCAAATGGTCGGGCAGCTTCGTGTGGGCCTGTAAGAACTACGACGGCGACGTCCAGTCCGACACCGTGGCCCAGGGCTTCGGCTCGCTCGGCCTGATGACTTCGGTGCTGATGACCCCGGACGGCAAGACCATCGAGGCCGAGGCGGCCCACGGCACCGTGACCCGCCACTACCGCCTGCACCAGAAGGGCGAGGCGACCTCGACTAATCCGATCGCCTCGATCTACGCCTGGACCCGCGGGCTCTACTACCGCGGCAGCTTCGACGAGACGCCCGAGGTGGTGCGCTTCGCCGAAACCCTCGAGAAGGTCTGCGTCGACACCGTGCAGGACGGCGACATGACCAAGGATCTGGCACTCCTGATCGGCCCCAATCATCCCTGGCTGACCACGGAGCAATTCATGGCTAAGCTGGACCAAAATTTGCGCCAGACCATGGAATAAACTTATAGGCTGGAAAAAATGCGCAATATCCTGAAAACACTGATAATA
>CAXMQD010000533.1:0-5371 GCA_964194965.1 uncultured Acidimicrobiia bacterium
TTCCGGGGTTGGCTCCGGAGGCGATTCCGGGGCAGCTTCCGGGGCTGGTTCCGGGGCTGGTTCCGGGGCTGGTTCCGGGGCTGGTTCCGGGGCTGGTTCCGGGGCTGGGACCGACGCCGAACTGTCGACCGATACCGCGATCGGGGACAGCAGCTGGTCCGAGAGCGAGCGCATGCGCTCGTGAATATCCTCGAAGGGCCCGCCCCCCTCGGCGCCACTCTCCTCGGCACCACTCCCCTCGGTGCCACTCTCCTCGACTGCGCCGTCCCGAGCGCCGCCGCCTTCGGCGCGGCGATTCTCGTCGGCCACCACCGGCGTTTCATTCACCGGGGTCTCGACTTCGGGACTCCCGTTCGCGGAAGTCTGGCCGCCGGAAAGTTCCAGCAATCCGTATAGCTGGCCGTCCAGCGCCGCGAGCTTGTCGTGCAGGGAATCGGCCGGCTTGGTCTCGAGCCGACCCAGGAGCTGCTCGACGATCGACTTGAGTTCGACATTTTCGCGCGCCAGCCGGTCGTTGACCGCCTTGGCCTCGGTCAGCCGCTGGCGCAGCTCGCGCAAGCCGCTTTCGAGGCCGTTTAACAGGCTGCCGTGCTGGTCGCCGGGTTCGGCGACAGACTGTCCGAGGTCGGCGGCCCGGGCCTGAAGGTCATGCAGATACGACATGACCGAAACTCCCGTGGTGTTGATTGCCAGCGTGCATGGCGGTCTCCACTAAACGCACAAACTCGGCGCGGTCTTTTGGCGCCTAGGATTCGATCTTCATAATGGAGGAACGAACTTAATAATTCACAAATATATATGGGCTTTTTTCATAATATTATTGTTCTATATTCAAATAATATTTATTTTAACTAAAATACTACCGCAAAATATTTATTTTACTCGCCGCCCTTCAGGCAGCGCACCAACGCCTCCGCCAGATCGCGCATCAGCACGAAGTAGGCTTCCGGGCCCGGCGTCAGCGCCGCGCCCAAGGGGTCGAGGGTGGCCACGCGGGCGCCGCTGCCCTCGGTCATCGCGGCGACCAGCGCCGGATTGAATTGGGGCTCGGCGAAGACACAGGCCGCGCCCCGTTCGGCCAGGAGCGCGCGCAACTCGGCCAGGCGCCGGGCGCCGGGCGGCACCGCCGGATCGACCGTGAGCGCGCCGAGTGCGCGCAGGGCGTAGCGCGCCTCGAGGTAGGGATAGGCGTCGTGAAACACGGCGAAGGGGATCTCCGCCACGGGGCCGAGCCGCACCGTCAATTCGCGGTCCAGCATCTCGAGCCGGGCGATGAGGCGCGCCGCGTTGGCGGCGTAGCGCGGCGCATGGCCCGGATCGATCTCGGCCAGCGCCGCGGCGGCTTGGCGGGAGATTTCCATGGCGTTGCGGGGATCGAGCCAGAGGTGCGGGTTGACTGGGCCCGAATGGCCATGGCCGTCCGGCTCCGGCTCCGCCCCGGCCTCGAAGGTGCCGCCGTCGCGCCGTTCCAACAGCACCATGCCCGGCGCCTCGGTAAGGGTCAGCACCCGCGCCCGCGCGGCAAGCGCGGCGAGTGGCCTGACCAGGAAGGCTTCCAATCCGGGACCGGCCCAGACCACCAGCTTGGCCGCGCTCAGGGCCCGGGCATCGGACGGCCGCAGGGTGGCGTCGTGGGGCGAGGCGCCGCCTCGGACCAGCAGCCGCGGGGTGCCAACTCCCGCCATCACCGCGGCGACCAAGGCGTGCAGCGGCAGGATGCTGACCACGACCCCCGGCGCTTCGCCCGCCGCGCCGGCCGCGACCGTACCCGCCAGCTCTTGGGCCGTCCCTTGGGCCGTCCCTTGGGCCATCTCTTGGGCCGTCCCTTGGGTCGTCCCGACGACTGTAAAGATCGCGGTTGCGAGAGTCGCCCAGGCCGCCAGACAGAACCCGCGCACCCAATCCACCCGAACCCGGCGGCGGACGCGGGTGGGGCCTCGGGTCGCCGGACCGGGCCGTGCCGCCGCCCCGCAATGCCGGAGACGGCGGCGGACGCGGGTGGACGGTTCGGTACTGGCGGCTGATCTCACCACGAACGCTGCTCCACAGCCTCGGCTCCGCCTCCAGGACAGTCAAATTTCGGGTCGCCGGGTGTCCGACCGAGACGGGGTCGAGGTCTTGATTTTTCGAACGATAATGTTATGATATAACATAATGATTCGAGGTCAAGCCTCGGGGCTGAAACGCACCAGGTGAGGTGTCTCGATCCCGCCACGAAAACGGAGTCCGGCGATGTCCGCCTTCGATAATGCCAGCGCCTCTTTCGCCGGCGCGCGCCACGACCACCGGTCCTGCGTCACGCAGGCGATGGCGACCGCGGCGCGGCTCTGCACCGAACGTGGCGCGCGCCTGACGCCGCTGCGGCGCCGGGTACTGGAGCTGATCTGGCGCGGCCACGCGCCGGCTAAACACGCGCCGGTCCGGGCCTACGACCTGCTGGCGCGGTTGTCGGACAAGGGGGCCAGGGCCGCGCCGCCGACCGTGTACCGGGCGCTGGAGTTCCTGCTCGCCCACGGCCTGATTCACCGCATCGAGAGCCTCAACGCCTACGTCGGCTGCATGCACCCCGAAGGCGCCCACGGCGGCCAGTTCCTGATCTGCGAAGATTGTGGCGCCGCCGCCGAGGTCCACGATCCCCGGGTCGATGCCGCAGTCGCGCGCCGCGCCAAAGAGCTGGGCTTCGCGGTCAGACGCAAGACCATCGAGGTCGAGGGCGTCTGCCCGCCGTGCCAGCGCCGCCGGGAGCCGGACGATGCCCGATAGCGCGGCGCCCGATAGCGCGGCGCCCGGTAGCGCGGCAACCGAACCTGCGCGCGCGGCCCCGTACGCCCCTGGGACCCTGGCCGCCGCCGAGGGGCTGGAAGTGCGCTTCGGCGCTACCCGCGCCCTGACCCAGGTCGACCTGGTCGTCGAGGCCGGCGAGGTGGTGACCCTGATCGGCCCCAACGGCGCCGGTAAATCGACCCTGGTGCGCGCCGTGCTCGGCCTGATCGCGCCGAGCGCCGGGCGGATTTGGCGCCGGCCGGGTCTGCGCATCGGATATCTCCCCCAGCGCATGACCATCGACCCGGTGCTGCCGCTCACGGTCGGGCGTTTCCTGGCGCTCGCGCGCGCGGGATCGGCCACGAAAGTGGACGCGGCCTTGGACCAAGTCGCGGCAGCGGCACTGGCCGGCCAGTCGATTCACGAGCTGTCCGGCGGCGAGTTCCAGCGCGTTCTCTTGGCCCGCGCGCTGATGCGCGATCCCGAACTCCTGGTGCTCGACGAGCCGGTCCAGGGTGTCGACTTCTCCGGCCAGATCGCGCTCTACGACCTCATCGGGCGCTTGCGCGCGCGCCTCGGTCTGGGCGTGCTCATGGTGTCCCACGATTTGCACGTGGTCATGGCCGCGACCGACCGGGTGGTCTGCCTGAACCACCACGTCTGCTGCTCCGGCGCGCCCGAGACGGTCAGCCGCAACCCGGAATTCACCGCGCTGTTCGGCCAAGCCGCCGCGCGTGGCTTGGCCGTCTACAGTCACGACCACGACCACGAGCACGACTTGACCGGCGCGGTGGTGCGGAGCGGCCAAGAGCACGGGCCGCAGCACGGGCCGCAGCACGGGCAACAGCACGGGCACGATCACGCGCATCGCGAGCACGATCGCGCCCCGGATCACGAGCGGGAGCGGAACCCGTGACCGAAGCGTTTTTCCTGCGTGCGCTGGCCGCCGCCCTCGGCGTCGCGCTGGTGGCCGCGCCCTTGGGCTGCTTCGTGGTGTGGCGGCGCATGGCCTACTTCGGCGCGACGCTCGCCCATTCGGCGCTGCTCGGCATCGCACTCGGTATCCTGCTCGGCGTCAACCCGAGCCTCGGCATCGCGGCCTCGGCGATCGCGATCGCGCTCATCGTGACGGTCTTCGAGCGCCAGCGCCTGATCGGCCGCGACACCCTGCTCGGCATTCTGGCGCACGCCGGCCTGGCCATCGGGTTGGTCGCACTTTCGTTTATCGAGGGGCCGCGGATCGACCTGATGGGTTATTTGTTCGGCGACGTGCTGGCGGTCACGCGGCGCGACCTCATCTGGATCGGCGGCGGCGGGCTGGCGACCCTCGCCACGCTCGCGGCGCTATGGCGCCCGCTGCTCGCGGTGACGCTGAACGAGGAGCTGGCCCGCGCCGAGGGCGTGGCGGTGGTGCCGGTGCAGCTCGGCTTCATGCTGACCCTCGCGATCACCATCGCCATCGCCATGAAGGTGGTCGGCGTCCTGCTCATCGTTTCGCTTCTGATCATCCCCGCCGCCACCGCGCGGCGCTTCGCCCGCACGCCGGAACAAATGGCCGTGGGCGCGGCGGCCGTCGGCGCCCTCGCCGCCGTCGGCGGCCTCATGGCCTCGCTCCAATGGGATACGCCCGCGGGGCCGTCCATCGTGGTGGTCGCAACGGTGCTGTTCGCGGCGAGCTTGGTGGTGGGGGCGATTGCGAGGGCACCGGTTGGATGAGGCCTGCCGATTGCGGGCACCTTCCTTCGGTCAGACGGATGGACCGGTCGCCACGGGCGCGAGCGGCCGCCAACCCTCGCCGCTGGCGATCAGGCAAGACATGCCCTTCGGCGAGGTCAGAATGATCGTCCAGGTCATGCCATCCTCGGTGGATAGCAGCTCGACGAGCGCGCCGCCGGCGACGCCGATGGCCACAGGAACTTCGCCATACTTCTGCTCGAGCTGGGTCAACAGGCTGTCGCGCGCCCGGCAGGTCACCGGCGCGCCTTGGCCGAAAGCCGGGTCGGACCCGAGAGGCAGGACGCTGGCGGCCAGCAGTCCCAAGGTCACGCAAACCACGGCACGGAAGGAAATCCTGCTCATCATGGTGGTCATGACATCCTCCTTGGGATCCATCGCTTTGGATCACCGCGCCAGGAACGTATATTCCTGGTGCTCATCCTGAATCTAGGGACGACCCGTCGCGATCCATGTGATCACCGTCACGGCTCAAGAGGATGTGATGGGGACGCGATGCGGCGTGAGGACCGCGAATAGGCTCGCGCTCGCGGCCGAAAGCCTTGGCCCGCAAGACTTGGGGAAGCCGTCTCTATGAGTCAGTATTATGGACCTTCGGAATAAGGGAGATATTGAATTCATGACGAACCGCGCGCGGAGTCGCCCCAAGCCGTGACGGATTTCGATGCGATTCCGGTCATCGACCTCGCCCCCCTCGGCGCCCCCCTCGGCGACCCCGATTGCGGCGCCAGGGACCGGTTGGCCGCCGCGTTCCGAGACGCCTATGAAAACATCGGATTCAGCTACGTGGTCAACCACGGCATCGACCCGGAACTGATCGAGGCTGTCTTCGCCGCCGAGCCGCACGAGGTTTCGCTGTTGCACGGCCTGTTCT
>CAXMQD010000534.1:0-3394 GCA_964194965.1 uncultured Acidimicrobiia bacterium
GAAACCACCCGCAGGCTGCCGCCGAATACGCTCAGGGCCTCGGCCATGGTGTTGGCCCGGATCAGGGTTTCCGCCCCGCTGGAAACGATGTAGGCGCTGCCCGCCGTGCCCCGTGCCGCTTGCTTGGCGATGCGAAACGCCGGGGCGTCGTGGCTGTGCCGGAATACCGAGAACACGGCACTGTTGCCCTTCTGGTCGATGGCGTAGTCGCGCCACTGTCCATTCGAAACCCGGCGGCTATAGAGGGAAAGCAGTTGGCCGAGCTCGTTACGGTCGAAAAAGGTCGTCCGGCTTGAAGCGGAGAGCTCGTTGAGACGATAGAGCTTGGCCATGTTTGCGCTGATCCGACCCAATCTGAGGTAGGTTGCGCTCTAGTGTTCCCGAAAAAGCCCCCCCCGTCCAGCGGTCAGACGCCTATTTTTTCACCGGCGGGCGAGGCGGCCCATGGCGGCGAAAATTCGTTAGCGCGGGTCGGCGGGGCCGGTGCGAGGGGTGCGATCGGGGTATCGCCGAAGACGATAAGGGCATGGCCGCCCGCGGGCGCTCAGGCCCGACAGGTTGGCCCGGATGACGAAGATACGAGCCATACCTTGGCTCCTTCGCACCCGGATCCGGGCGCCAGTACCTTTCGGGACCAGCGCAACGGATCGAAATTCCGGGATCCGGCCTTCCTGGCCGAATGTTCCCGGATCGCCAGTCTGCGCCCGGGAGGTGAAAAAATCGTTTAGGAAAATGCCTTCTAATTCATTGATATCGTTATTCTTCCCGGGAACGATCCTGGGCTCGGAAAAGGCCCGATGTTCCATGTTCGCTGCGATGTCAGCCAGCGCCGACGGGGTCCCGGCGCAACCCCTTGATCTTTCGGGCTATTGATTGCAGAAAAGGATCACAGTCAGGCCGGGGCGGGAGCCCGGAACGGCGGGCACCTCGAGACAGGCGGGAGCAAAGCACATGGCGGCGGTACCACCGATCTGCGAATTTGGCTGGAAGGCGGCTGAATTCGCCCTCGAAGGCGTCGATGGCGAGACCTATACGCTGGAGCGGGTGCGCGGACCCAAGGGCACGCTGGTCCTGTTCATTTGCAACCACTGCCCCTACGTCAAGTCGGTGATCGGCCGGGTCGTCCAGGAGGCCGAGGAGTTGCGGGCCATGGGTATCGGGGTCATCGCCATCAATGCCAACGATCCCGAGGATTACCCGGAGGATTCCTTTGAAAACATGAAGCAATTCTCCATCCGCCATGGGTTGGGTTTCCCCTACGTGGTCGACCGGACCCAGGAGGTGGCGCGGGCCTACGATGCGGTCTGCACGCCCGATTTCTTCGGCTTCAACAAGGATCTGGAGCTGCAGTACCGGGGCCGCCTGGACGAGTCCAGGACCACCCTGGCGGAGGGCGCCCGGCGCGAGCTCCACGAGGCCATGGCTCGGATCGCCGAGACCGGGCAGGGTCCGGCCGAGCAGACCGCCTCCATGGGCTGCTCGATCAAGTGGCGGGCGGCGTAAGCCCCCGCCCGGATATTAGACAGCGTTTAGAGCAAGCCGGTAGGGCTCGGCGAAACGCTTTATCACGGGGCGGCGCCGGGCTATGTTAGCGCCCCTTCATTAGGCGCTGAGAGAGGGTTCGTGGCCGATATATTCAAGGAAGTTGACGAAGATCTTCGTCGCGATAATCTAGAAAAGCTGTGGAAGAAGTACGGCATCCAGATCATCTCGCTGGCCGGCGCCGTGGTGCTCGGCGTGGCCGCCGTTCAGGGTTGGCGGACCTACGATCTGGACCAGCGGGGCAAGCTCTCGGACCGGTACGGCGCGGCGCGCGAGCTGGCCCAGGGCGGCGAGGCGGCGGCCGGGCTCGACGCCATGATCGACCTGAGCGAGGCCGCGGGCAGCGGCTACAGCGGGCTTGCGGCCTTCGAGGAGGCGCGCCTCAGGGTCGAAAGCGGCGATACCGCGGGTGCGATCGCGGTCTGGGACCGGATCGCCGAGGGCTCCGGTCTGGGGCCGGGCTTCAAGGAGGCCGCGACCCTGTTCTCGGTCCTCCATCAGATCGACAGCGGCGATTCGGCGGCCTTGCGCGCGCGCTTGCAGCCGCTCGCCACCGACAGCCAGCCGTTTCGCTCGACCGCCCGCGAACTGCTGGCGGTGATCGCGCTCGGCGAGGGCGACGCCGCGGCTGCCCGCGCGCTCTATACACAGATTTCCGATGACCGTGAGGCGCCGGCCGGCCTGCGCCAGCGGGCAACGCAGATGTTGGCCGCGCTCAAGGAATAGCCGGTTCATGGCGCACCGCACCACCAAGATCGCCGCGGCGCTCGGCCTCGCCGGTTTGCTCGGGGCGTGCAGCGCGGTCGGAGATACCTACGACGATCTCTTCGGTGGCACATCGGAGACGATCCTGCCCGGCGAACGCATCGCTATTCTGAACCTCGATCGCGGTCTGCACCCGGACCCGGCCGTGGCTGGGTTGCCGGTTGAGCTTTCCAAACCCTACGTCAACCGCGACTGGACTCAATACGGCGGCAATCCCGAGCATGCCATGTACCACCTTGCCCTCGGCGACTCCCCCCGGCGGGTCTGGAGCACCGATATCGGCGAGGGCTCGAGCGACGATCGCCGCCTGCTCGCCCAGCCGCTTGTCGTGGATGGTGTGGTCTACACCATGGACTCGCTGACCACGATCTCGGCCTACGAAGCGGCGCGCGGCCGGCTCATATGGCGCACTGACCTGGAGCCGGAGGACGAGGACGACGGTTACTTTGGTGGCGGCATCGCTTACGATGCCGGACACATCTACGTTTCGACCGGCTTCGCCCGGGTGTTCTCGCTCGACGCCGAAACCGGCGCGGTGATCTGGCGGCAGCCGGTGCCGGCACCGGTGCGCGGAGCGCCCACGGCCGCCAGTGGGCGCGTCTTCGTGGTAACGCTGGATAACCAGACCATCGCGCTGTCGGCGGAGAACGGCGCGCAGCTGTGGAGCCACAGCGGGCTGCAGGAGGTAACGGGCCTGATCGGCGGCGCCAGTCCCGCGGTCTCGGGCTCGACGGTGATCGTGCCATATTCCTCGGGCGAGATTATCGGCCTCTTGGCGGAGAACGGCCGCCTCCTGTGGAGCGACAGCCTCTCCTCGGTGACCCGGGTCGACCCGTTGGGCGATATCCCACACATCCGCGGCGCGCCGGTGATCGACCGCAACGTGGTCTTCGCGATCAGCCATTCCGGGCGCATGGTCGCGGTCGACTTGCGCCGCGGCGTACGCGCTTGGGAGGTCGAACTCGGCGGTATCCAGATGCCCTGGATCGGTGGCGAGTTTATCTTCGTTTTGACCAACGACGCGCAGCTGGTGTGCTTGACCCGGCGCGAGGGTCGAATCCGCTGGGTCCGCCCGCTCGACCGTTTC
>CAXMQD010000535.1:0-2139 GCA_964194965.1 uncultured Acidimicrobiia bacterium
TACATCATCGCGCCCATCCTGGGCGCGGTCATCGGCGGCGGCATCTTTAAGGCGCTGGCCACGCTGATGCCGCGCACCGCCGGGGACGGCCCGGACGAAACCACCGAGTAACCCGCCCCGCGCCCGCGCGCAGTAGGCGCGGGTCACGCCGCCTTGCTTTCTCCACACATGCGCGTGGAGATTGCGGGAGCGGCGGGTTCGGCCGCCGCGAAGGAACGGCTTGGGGCGGAAGGCCGCATGGTCGTCGGCATGGCGGAGTATTTGGCGGGGCGTTACGACGCCGCCCTCAAGGCCTTCGGGGACATGGGCGAGTCCGATCCCGATCTGACGCCGGGCGCAGCCGGTGGCCGTTGCGGGCGGCACGGAGTTGTCAGGGCAAAGGATCGAGACGCAGCAGCGCGCCGTCGGCTTCGTCGGTCAGCAAGTAGAGCCGTCCGTCCGGGCCCTGGCGCACGTCGCGGATGCGCGTCTCGAGGTCTTCGAGCAAGCGCTCCTCGTGCACGACCTTTTCGCGGTCGAGTTCGAGCCGCACCAGCATCTCGCCGGATAGCGCGCCTAGAAACAGGCTGCCGCGCCAGCGCGGGAAGGCGTCGCCGGTATAGAACGTCAGGCCCGAAGGCGAGATCGACGGCACCCAGTAGGCCGCCGGCTGTTCCATGCCCGGTTTCGCCGGGCCTTCGCCGATCTTGAAGCCGGCGTAGCTCTCGCCATGGGTGATCACCGGCCAGCCATAGTTGGCGCCCGGGTGGAGGAGGTTGAGCTCGTCACCGCCGCGCGGGCCGTGCTCGACCGCCCAGATGCGCCCGGTTTCCGGGTGGCGGGTCAGGCCCTGGGGGTTGCGGTGCCCGAGGGAGAAAATCTCGGGCAGGGCGTCGCCGCGGCCCAGGAAGGGGTTGTCGGGCGGGATCGCGCCGCTGTCGGTGACCCGGATCACCGAGCCGGCCGCATCGCGCGGGTCCTGGGCGCGCCCGGAGTCGCCGCGCTCGCCGGCGGTGATGTAGAGGGTGCCATCGGTGCCGAAAACCAGGCGCGAGCCGAAGTGCCGGCCGCCGCCGGATTTGCGCGCCACCGCGAAAATCCGCTCCAGCCCCTCGAGCCGGCCGTCGACGAAACGGCCGCGCGCCACCTCGGTGCCCGCGCCGTCTCGCCCCCTGCCGGCGTAGGACAGGTAGACCCAACGGTTGGTGGCGAAATCCGGATGCAGCGCCACGTCGAGCAGGCCGCCCTGGCCGGCGGCGTAAACTTCGGGCGTGCCAGGGACCGGCGCCGGGTCGAGCACGCCGTCGCGGATCAGCCGCAGCCGCCCGGGCCGCTCGGTCACCAGCATGGCGCCGTCGGGCAGGAACGCGAGGCCCCAGGGGTGCTCCAGCCCCCGCGAAACGGTGATGACCTGGAAGCGGTGCAACTCGCTCTCGAACACCGGCGCCTCAGCCGCTGTCGACGAGCCGGCGCCAGGCCCACTCAAGGCCAGTGCGAGCAGCCAAGCGCGCGTGGGGTGTCTCCGTCCCGTCATGGACCGTTGTCGTTGGTTGCGATACCGGATGAAGCCTAACACGATAGCCGCCCGCGGCTGACCAAAGATGGGTCGGGATCATCTGGCCGGACAGCAAGACAACATGAGGACAATCATAATAACTATGAAGCAATAGCCAAAATGATTTTCCATCAATGAGGGATATTATTGTTATTTATTTTGATAAATCGAGATATTTTATATAATTGTGGGAGTAATAGTTTCATAGGCGCACAAGTTTATGGATTTGTTAATTCATTTCGAATAAACGATTAGGATAGACGGCATCTGCACGGGGAGACATGCGCTATGCGGCGGCAGTTCCAGGCCTTCTGCGAGGACGACGATGCCACCACGGCGATCGAGTATTCCTTCATCGCCTCGCTGGTCGCCATCGCCGGTTTCGCCACGATGATCAACCTCGGCGACGTGCTCAATATGATGTTCGGCGTGGTGTCGGACGGCGTCAACAATTCGGTCGCCGCCGCGACCGGGAACGGCTGACCGAGGCTATTCGACCGGCGCGGGACGCTGCGCCAAATTGCCGCAACCGGGGCTAAACTTCTGAACCCGGTTGGCGTCCAAGACCTCACCCACAAAAATCTCCGAGTTGCGGGATACCGCGA
>CAXMQD010000536.1:0-1668 GCA_964194965.1 uncultured Acidimicrobiia bacterium
GTCTGCGACGAGTTCGACCTGCTGCTGCTGTTCGACGAGGTCCAGCCCGGCATGGGCGGGACCGGCCAGCTATTCGCTTATGAATGGTGCGGCGTTGCGCCCGACGCCATGGGCCTGGCCAAGGGCATTGGCGGTGGCTTCCCGTTCGGCGCCTTTTTGGCCACCGAGAAGGCGGCCGCCGGCATGACCGCGGGGCTGCACGGCAGCACCTTCGGCGGCAATCCGCTGGCCATGGCGGTTGGCAACGCGGTGCTCGACATCCTGCTCGCGGACGGGTTCATGAAACGCGTTGCCGGCACGGCGCGAAAGCTGCTGAGCGGGCTCGAGAAACTGGCGGGGCGCCATCCCCAAGTTATCGACGAGGTCCGCGGCGCGGGCTTGTTAATCGGCCTGCATTGCGTCGTGCCCAACGGCGAGCTGGTCGGGAAGCTGATGGAGCAGGGATTGCTGACCGTGCCGGCGGCGGAAAACGTGGTGCGCCTGCTGCCGCCGCTTATCATCGAGGACGCTCAGGTCGATGAGGCGCTCGGCATCCTCGAGCGGGTCTGCGCCGGTTGGGCCAAGGCGGCCTGACGTGGCTCCCAAGATGTCCGGCATCAAACATTTCCTCGATCTCGACCGCTTCGAGACCGCCACGCTGCGCGAGATGATCGAGTGGGGCAAGGGCTTCAAGCGCGGCCAGGCGCCGGGCGGCGAGGCCCAACCCTTCGCCGGCAAGGCGCTGGCCATGGTGTTCGAAAAACCGTCGACCCGGACCCGGGTTTCCTTCGAACGCGCGATCCGCCAGCTCGGCGGCGACGCCATCGTGCTCGAAGCCCAAGGCAGCCAACTGGGCCGCGGCGAGACCGTGGCCGATACCGCGCGCGTGCTCTCGCGCTATGTCGACGCGATCATGATCCGCACGACCAGCGAGGCCAAGCTTCTGGAGATGGCGGAGCATGCCACCGTGCCGGTGATCAACGGCCTGACCGACCGCACCCATCCTTGTCAAATTATGGCCGACGTGATGACTTTCGAGGAGCATCGCGGCGCTATCGCGGGCAAGGTGGTGACCTGGTCCGGCGATGGCAACAATATGGCGGCATCGTGGATTCACGCCGCGGTGCGGTTCGACTTCGAGCTGCGCCTGGCGTGCCCCGAAATGCTGGTCCCGCCGGAGGACGTGCTGAACTGGGCGCGCGAACAACACGGCCGAGTCCGGGTCATGTCCGACGTCGAGGCCGCGGTCACGGGCGCGGACTGCGTGGTTACGGACACCTGGGTGTCCATGGGCGACCAGACCGGGGGCGACCAGACCGGCGACAGCCAGCACCGGCACAACATGTTGCGGCCCTATCAGGTCGACGACCGGCTGATGGATCGCGCCAACCCCGACGCCATCTTCATGCACTGCCTGCCGGCCCATCGCGGTGACGAAGTCACCGCCTCGGTCATCGATGGTCCCAAGTCCGTGGTTTGGGACGAGGCGGAGAACCGGTTGCACGCCCAGAAGGGCATCCTGTACTGGTGTCTGAGCTAACGCCGCCGATTTCTGTTTCCAAAGCGGACCCCGCCGCGGAAGTCGACCTGGTTCAGCCGTTTCTGCTCGAGTCCTCGGGCATCCGCGGCGATCTGGTGCGCCTGGGCCCGGTCGCCGGACACATCGTCACGCGCCACGCCTACCCGCCG
>CAXMQD010000537.1:0-1651 GCA_964194965.1 uncultured Acidimicrobiia bacterium
CGCGGCGCAGGCCGGAGGCGATCCCGGACCAAGCGGCGGCGATCCCGGACCAGGCGGCGGCGATCCCGGACCAGGTGGCGGCGATCCCGGACCAGGCGACGGCGATCCCGGACCAGGCGGCGGCGATCCCGGAACTAACCCTGGCGGAGGCCGACCCGGATCGGCTGGTCGGCCTGGACTTCGACGCCGCCAAGGCGCTGCTCGGCGATCCGGCGGCCAAGCACGAAGAACCGCCGGCCGAGATCTGGGCTTACCAGGGCGGTACTTGCAGTTTCAACCTGTTCTTCTATCCGAGCGTCGACGACAAGGTTTTCCGCGTGCTCGCCTACGAGGTGACGAAAGAAACCCCGCCCGCCGAGGAAATGGTGGCCGAGGTCGCCGAGCCGGGCGCGTTCCAGGTTCCGGACAAGGACAACCCGATGGTTCGGCGCTGCTTCGCCGAACTGCTCCACAGCCAGCAAATCCCGGACGCCGGATAAATTATGTCGCTGCAGCCCGCGCCGTTGAAGACCCCGCAAACGCGGATCGCGATCGTCGACGACGACGATTTGTTCCGGGAATCGCTCGGCCTCAATCTGGCCGAGGAGGGCTTCGAGGTCGTCGACTTCGCGGGCGGCGAAAGCGTGCTCGATTATCTCCTGTCCGGCAACCACGCCGATGCCGTGCTGCTCGATTGGCGCATGCCGGGCCTGGACGGTCCGGCCGTCCTGCGCCGCCTGCGCGAGGCCGAGATCCACGTGCCGGTCATTTTCCTGACCATGCTGAGCGACGAGGTCTACGAGGAGGCGGCGCTCAAGTGGGGCGCGGTCGACTTCATCGACAAGTCGCGGCGCCTGCCGATCATCCTGGGCCGCCTCAGGCTGATCACGGAGGGCGCCAAGCCGATCCCGGCGCAGGCCGGCCGGCCCGAAGCCGGGACCGCGCTCGAAGGGACCCTGCGCCGCGGTCCGCTCGAACTGCGCCAGGACATCCACCGGGCCTATTGGCGTGGCGGTCCGGTCGAGCTGACCTTGAGCGAGTTCGCCATCGTGCGTTACATGGCGATCCAGTCGGGCGGCGACGTGACCTACCGGCAGATCTACGACGTGGTGCGCGGCAAGGATTTCGCCGCCGGTTACGGCTCCGACGGTTTCCGCGCCAACGTCCGTTCCTTCATCAAGCGCATCCGCAAGAAGTTCCGCGACGTGGATCCGGAATTCGATGGGATCGACAACTATCCCGGCTTCGGCTATCGCTGGCGCGACGAAGTGGGCGGGAAAGACTCGAGCGGGCCGGGCGGAAAAACATCGAACCTATGACGATCCTCCCCGATTGTAGCGTCATCGGTTTTAGGATGTAACCAAAATGAGCCATGGCGATGACTGCAAGCAGTGCTATTAGCGGCGCGTGGTCCAGATCCGTTTAGGGAGCCGAACCGGACGCCCGTGGGGACATCGCCGTACGTCTGGTTATGGCTACAAGGAGACATCCAGCGGCCCGAAATCGACTTCCGCTCTACCTCCGAAAGCAGACATTCTCGTGGCCGTCACTGACTTCCGGTTGTGACCCTGAGGCGACATTCGGGAGATGAGGTCCGCCGCCTTCAGGTGTGCCGAATACTAGTGATTTGAGCATCCCCGAAATGCACCTAGGCATGGCCTCAACCCGCCTT
>CAXMQD010000538.1:0-1513 GCA_964194965.1 uncultured Acidimicrobiia bacterium
GGCCAGCATGGCGGGAATGGCCAGGCGCAAAGTGCGCGTGATGTGTTGCGGCAGGCTGTAGCCGCCCGCTGGCGGCGCCTGTCCGCCAGGGACGGGTTTCATCCGAAATTCCCAAGACGACACTGGGAGCGCGATTCACGAGGGCGTCTTGCCATGGCCCGGCGCGACCGGCAAGGGTCTCTGCCGCAATACACGACGATGCCCCCTCTGCAGCCGCATCCGGACAGTGGGTGTTCCAAGATTTCGACCCCAAGCCGTCCAGAGCGCTGTGAGCACCGCCCGGCCCTCGATGGTAAGTTGGCGTACTGGGCCTTTCTTACCCACCAGCTCAAGTGCAAGCGCGTGCACCGGGGGGTATGGCAGCTACGACGATAAACCAAAGGACATGGCCGACCTTGTAATCAACGCCGAGATTGGACCGACGCTGGACGCCGCTGTGAATGGGTCGAATTGATTTGGCCGGGGTAGTCTGGCGAGCTAGGGATCAGGGCCTATCCGACAAATCCGGTCGCTTTTTCCCAAGCACTTGCGCCAGAGGGACCATCCCGCTTAGCCGGGTTGCACGGTTGCAGCTCAAATCTGATGGTACAGCACCCTCACCCCTACAGTTGCCACCGCAGCTCCAAGATATGTCCGGGTGATTGCCATGTGATTGCTGGCCCTCAGATTCGGCGGACACGGACCAAGGGATTATCAGCTAACCCCTTGAAAATAATGGTGGGCGCACGTGGGATTGAACCACGGACCTCCTCGGTGTGAACGAGGCGCTCTCCCGCTGAGCTATGCGCCCGCGCCTGTGTCGCGGCGGCCTTGATGTAGGGCAGGGCTCCCGCGGCTGTCAAGCGGTGCCGAAGCCGAGCGCTTCGAGCGCGGCGGGCAGCTCGGCGAAGCTCTCGATAACCCGGTCCGCGCCCAGCTCGCGGGCCGGGGTGCCGCCGTAGCCGTGGGCGATGGCGATCGCCGGCAGCCCGGCGGCCTGGGCCGCCTGGACGTCATTGGCGCTGTCGCCGAGCATGACCGCTACGCCCGAGGCCGCGCTCGGGGCCGCGCCGGGGGCCGCGCCCGGGACCACGCCGAGTTCCGCGAGCAGGCCGAGGACGTGCCCCGGGTCCGGTTTCTTGACCGCCAGGCTGTCGCCGCCCGAGACCGCCTCGAACAGCCCGTCGAAGCCCAATCCGGCGAGAATGGCCCGGCTCGGCGCCTCCGGCTTGTTGGTGCAGACGGCGAGCCGCCAGCCGGCCGCCTTGAGCGCCTTCAAGGTCTCGATGGCGCCGGGGTAAGGCCGGGTCAGCTCGGTCAAGCGCGCTTCGTAGATCGGCATGTAGCGGGCCACCATGGCGGCCAACTCAGCCTCGGCGGGCACGCCGCCGGTCGCCGCCAGGGCGCGCTCGATCAGCTTGGGCACGCCGTCGCCGACCATGGCCGCGACCGCCTCGTGGCTTAGCCCCGGCCGGCCCTCCGCTTCGAGCAGTTCGCCGACGGCGGCGGCCAGGTCGGGCAGGCTATCGACCAG
>CAXMQD010000539.1:0-4142 GCA_964194965.1 uncultured Acidimicrobiia bacterium
CGCCGTGCTCTCGCGGTCCTGGGGGGTGCCCGGCGCGAGCCCGGCGATCAGGCGCAGCAGGCTGGTCTTGCCGACCCCACTAGGTCCCAGCAAGCAGGTGATCTGACCACCGGGCAAGTCGAGGTCGAGCGCGTCGAACACCACCCGCCCGCCATAGCGCAACGCCGCGGCGTGGAGATGGATCGCGGGAGCTGGTTGGGATTGTGAATCGCTCGGCACGGGCTCAAATTCGCTCGGCTGCAGGAAGACCGGGAAACAGATAGCAGCTATCCGTTGCCCTGTCCGCCACGCCATAACAAAACCGGGACAGTTTGCGATTTATCTGTGAACTCTAAGCGCGGCGCCATACTGCCGTTACCGAGAACAAGGACACTGTCCCTGATTATTACGCCGTCAATCCCCCAGCCCCAGCCACTCACGCTGCCATCGGGGCAGCGCGAAGGCTGCTTGGTGGATATCCGGGTCATAGTGGCGGCCTTGATAGCGCACCACCGGGTGGCGCAGGGACACGCCATCGCGGCTATAGAGAAAGAAGCCGAAATCGGCGCCGGGGAAGAGCGGGATCTTGGTCCGGTAAACCTCGATATGGGGCAGCCATTGGGTGCGCCGCATGACGGTGACCAGATTTTCGCCACCGCCGCTAATTTCCTGCAAAAATTGGCCCCCGCTGCGCGACAGGAATATGCTGTCGGAATCGACGATCACGCCGCTAGCGGAAACCAAGGCGGTGAGATCGATAAAAAACGCTTCGGTGAATAGATTGGACGAGGGCCCGACCGGATCGGTCAGATCGAGAACGATGACATCGAAGGTCTCGCTCCTCGCCTTGGCCGCGCGCACGTAATCGCTGGCACTTTCGAGGACCAGGGTCACGCGCGGATCTTCATAATCGCCATTGATGCCGAGAAACTGGTTCGAAAGCTCGATCACGCGGCGGTCGATCTCGACCATGGTGACGCGGGTCACGAAATCGTGGACCAGGGATTCGCGCAGTGCGCCGCCATCGCCGCCGCCCACGATCAACACCGAGGCTTCCTGGCGCGGGCGACCGAGTAAGGGCACGTGCAGCGCCATTTCATGATAGACGAATTCGTCGGCCTGACTCGCCTGGATATAGCCGTCGAGCACGAGAATGCGGCCGAAGTCGGCGTGATCGAAAATCTCGATGAGCTGGAAGGGAGACTGTTCGCGGTGCAGCGGCGTCATCTGCAGCGACTGCGCAATGCCCATACCGTCAGAACGCTCGCGCCACCAATCCGGGCGGGCAGGAACCAACTCGGCATCCGCCGGAATATCGTCGCTTTCGGTCATTCGGTCGACTAAATAGCCTTACCCGGCCCGCCGCAGAGTCCGGGAAATTTTCGTTCCCGCGCTATTTCACCATCTCGATGGAGTCGCGGCTCGAAACCGTCAGTGCCGCTAGGCAATCGAGGATATTGCCGGAGCCCGCACTGCGGCAGGAGGGGATGTCGTTGATCAGAATGCGGGAGACCTCACCGCAGGAGCGGGCGATCAGGTTGAACCGGGCGACCGTGATTTTGTTGCCGCGGAGCGGCGCCAGATCGAGTAGCACCTGACGCGCGATCACGCCGTCGCTGTCGAAGACGTAGAGATCCATGCTGAAACGATCCAGGGTGTGGCCCATGGCGTTGCGCACCACGAAGGAGGCGACGCACGCGCCGTCGCCGTCCTCCGCCTTATTGAGCTCGATGTTGAGGCTCGGCTCGGCCGCACTCGCGGCCCGGCCAAATCCCAAGGCAATCGGGACCGCGACGATTAGCGCCAAGCCGATCAAGATCGGACCGGCAAGATGGCAAAGGACGCGCCGGAACCCGGCCTGCGCCGCCTGGGCAGTGAGCTTCATATTCTCGATCCCCCGATAAGGTAACGCGTGTGGCAATCGGCGCCTGCGAATCGGCCGCGCGCCCAATTCTACCGCCCGGGAAAGCGGTAAGTCGATGCGAGACGCATACCACGCGCCTGACGCCGCCATCCCAGTCCAGGGTGTAGACCCACGGTCACGATAATGGAATAGATAATAACATAGATGCAACTGTTTGTTTTTTAAAATCATTGGCACGATTGACCAGGGTTGGGCGCCGGTTATTTCGGCACCGCTCAAGGGTCTGGATAAGCGGGCCGGCGTGGCGGGCGTACCGAAGCTGGGCGGAACCGTCGGGGCGCCCCGGAGCCCGGCAGCCGCCGCGTTCGCGATCGCACTTGCCGGCATGCCGGCCGGGGGGGTATGCATCGGCCATGGAAAAGCGCCTGCACTCCGTCCTAATCCTGGTTTTGGCCGTGGCCGCTTGGGCCGCAATAGTGGTGGCCGCGCCGTCCTCGGCGCAGGTCAAGCTGCAACGCTTCGAGCGTGAGACGCTTTCCATCGAAACCAGTGGCGGCGAGCGCCACCGCTTCGAGGTCGAGCTGGCACTGACCAACGCGCAGCATGCCCAGGGCCTGATGTACCGGCGCAGCCTGGCAGAGGACGCCGGAATGCTGTTCCTCTATCGCGGGGCGGGGACAGTGTCGATGTGGATGAAGAATACCACAATCCCGCTCGACATGATGTTCATCGCGCCGGATGGGCGAATCGTCGATATCGCGGAACGGACGGTGCCTTATTCGCTAGAGACGGTGTCGTCGCGGTACGCCGCCTCCGCGGTATTGGAGGTCAATGGCGGGACGGTTGCGCGGCTCGGCATTCAGCCGGGCGATCGGGTGCGTCACCGAGCTTTCGGCGGCGGTTCGTGAGGCACTCGCCAACTCTCGCGCGGCGAAACCAGCTGCGCGGTCCCTTGGACACGGAAACCTAGGCTTCCGGCTCCAGGGCGATCTGCTCCATGTTCCGCCAGCCCTCGCCCGCGGCGACCAGGCACGACACGCCCTGGGGTGTGGTCACGATGATCGTCCAGGTGCCACTCCTGATGTCGGTGAGCACCTCGACCAGACCACCGGTGTTGGTCACGCCCGCGGCGATGGGGGTCTCTTTGTATTTCTTGGCCAGCAATGCAAGTACGTTGTCCCGCTTGTTGCACTGCGGCTGAGCCTGGGCCATCGCGGTCGACGCGATGAGGGCGAAGCCGGCGCCAAGCGCCAATGTCTTCCACATAACTATCCTCACTGGTCAACTAAGCACCGCCAAACCTACTCTGGCGGCGGATTTTATTTTCCCAAGCCAGCGTGAAGATAGTTTTAAGAACAAATGAATCGGGTATTAACCGATTGTTCCTTGTCGATTTTTTTATTGTGATAATTCAACAGTTTATCTCTTGCGCGCGAGAGTCAGGCCATCGCCCAAGGGCAGCAGCGAAATTGCGACCCGGGGGTCATGCTTCAACTTGGCGTTTAGCGCCTGGATGGCCTGGGTATCCGGGTCGCCGGGGGCCGCTTCGACCACTTTGCCGTCCCAGAGGACATTGTCGATCGCGGCCAGGCCGCCCGGGCGCAGGAGCAACAGAACGCGCTCGTAATAATCGTCGTAGTTCACCTTGTCGGCGTCGATGAAGGCGAAATCGAAGCGCCCCGCCTGGCCCCCGCCTGGGCCGGGGGCGAGCAGCCGGTCCAAGGTCTCGAGCGCCGGCGCCAGGTGCAGCTCGATTTTGTCCGCGACCCCGGCTTCAATCCAGTAGCGGCGGGCAACGTCGGTATATTCTTCGCTCACGTCGCAGGCCACGACCCGGCCGTCCGCGGGCAGGGCGAGCGCCACAGCCAGGGCGCTGTAGCCGGTGAACGTGCCGATCTCGAGGGTCCGGCGCGCGCCCATGAGTTCGACCAGGAGTGCCATGAACTGTCCCTGCTCCGGCCCGATCTGCATACCGGCGTGAGGCAGGCCCGCGGTCTCCTCGCGCAGGCGGCGCAGCACTTCGGGCTCGCGCAGCGAGTTGGCCAAGATGTAGTCGTGAAGCCGATCGTCGATTTCGGTCCGGCGTCCGGCCATGAGACGCTATCCGGCCAGCTTCAAGGTGAACAGGCGGCCCAGATGCGGCTGCGGATCGTCGATGCCGGCCAGGCGCAGGCAGTGCCAGGCCATGGCGTGATTGCTCGAGGTCACTGGCTTGCCGAGTTCGGCTTCGATCTCGGCGGCAATCTCGACCACCCGGAGCGCGGTGCAGGCGACGAAGACCGCGTCGACCAGATCGGAG
>CAXMQD010000540.1:0-9521 GCA_964194965.1 uncultured Acidimicrobiia bacterium
GCCTCGGAGAGCTCGGGCAGCCGGTCCAGGACACGGTTCCATTGGGGCGCCAAATCCAGGCCGCGCCTTTGCAGGGTAGCCGAGCCGAAAATGCCCTGGACCGGCGTCACCGCCGCCGAGCTTGCGGCCTCCCATTTGGCCCATGCGGAACCCCGGGGGAGGAGGGCGAGACCCGCGATCGCAATCGCGAGAAATAGTGCGAAGAACCGTGTCCGGAAAATAATCGTCGCGCTCCCGAATCGGCGCCGCGGAGACGGCGTGTTTCTGGAAGCAGTAGTTTTGCCCGAACAGGGTTAACCAACCCTGACTCGCGGGACATCAATTGGTTAATTTGTTTTAACGGCGCGGACCGCGGGCAGGGTATCGGCACGCCTTCAATATGGAGTGCGCCCACCTGGCACCGCTGCTCTAGCGGAACTATGTGAACGGGGATATCGCCGCCGAGGTCGGCATCTCGGCGATGCTGAGCTTGCATCTATTCATGGGCCTGTTCCCGATCCTGGGCGCCCGGCGCTAGCACTGTGCGCACCGGGGCAAACCCCTCCTATGCGGTTCTCTTGCTCGTCGGGCCGGGATTTTGCCTACAGCTTCCTTCGGGCGCCGCCCTACGGCGATCCCCTTCCTGATTGACCAACGGTTCCAGGACTAAGGATTACATTCGGGAAGGTTGCGGTTGCTCTTCTTTTTGCAATTGATCGGGCCAGGATCACCGGGGTCGCCAGGATCGTTGCCGGCGCTAACAACAACTTCCGCCCAGCCACCTGGCATCCAATCCGAATTTTGACTGCTGCCGAGAGCACGGACTTGGTAGCGGAAGGTTCCATTGCCGCTCGCATCGATGTAAGTCCGCAAGCTCTCTAATGCCGTGCCAACAGTTGCCCGGCCTTTCCACATACCCTTTTTGTTTTGCTTTTCACGCCGGATTTCGAACTCGGCCACGTTGTTGCCGTCGTGGTCCCAAGTGACAACGGCGGTGCTATCAGACGGTTCAGCGTTTTTCGCGACGACACTATTTGGGCCAGCCGGCGGATCGACCACCGGAGCGACGGTGATGGTTGCAGTGGCCGGAATGCTGGATGCCGCACCGTCGTAGGCCGTGTAGGTGAAGCTGTCGCTGGTGGTCTCGCTGCCGTCGTGGGTGAAGGTGAAGCTGCCGTCAAGGTTCAGCGTCAGGTCGCCATTGGATGGCCAACTCATAATCACCGCCGTCAGCGGATTGGATTCGGCGTCGGTATCGTTGGCCAGAACACCGTCCGCCACGCTTACCACCAACGTGCCGCCCTCAGCCAATTCGTAGGGACCGTCGCCCAGCGCCACCGGCGGGGTATTGCCGCCGCCGGTGCAAACCGGATGCAGGGCAATGGATTCCGTGACGGTCCCGCCACTATATTCGGCGCCGAAACCGATACCCAATTCGGCGAAGCCTTGCCATATCAGGCACTCGTGGGTCGATCCGGCGGCCGACATCAGGATTCCGTCGCGCATGTCTTCCATGGCCGGACCCGGGGCCGTGTAGTTCATGCCATCGATCAAATAATGAAACAGGATTTGTTGGGATATTTCCGCATCCTGGAACAGCTCCCAGACCCGCCAAATGGTCGCGGCATAGATTTCGCCGTCGAAGTGCACGCTGCCGCCGGTGAAATCACCGTAGGTTCGCGAATAGTTCGTGTAGGGCGCGCTGCGAATCCCGGTCTCGGTTCCGGTGGAGTACTCGCCGACTCTGTCTTCGTCGTTGGCCAGGATCGCGAGCACATCGCTCATGCCTTCGCCGATGGCACCGGACATGGACCCGGTCATGCCGCCGATCATGCGCCAGGTGAGGCCGTGGCCGTATTCGTGCCAGATGATGTCCGAGTCGACGTCGCCGTCTCTCATGAGCTGCGTGGCCCCGAGCGTTGCTTCGGCGGGTACCAGGCCCTTGATCTCATCCCCGTCGAACTGGCCGACGAACACCGAGGGGATGCCGATGTCGCCGCCGAAGCCATTGTCGGCCATCAGGACGGTATTGTTGCTGCCGTCATTGTTCACCACGATGACGCCAACGGCGCCCGCGTCCTCGGCATTCTGCACCTTGACGACGAAGTTGCAGAGACCCCGATCGATCAGGACAATTTTGTCGACGAAATCAGTACCGTTGATCAAGGGCTCGCAGCCGTCACTCGTGGGACTCGTGCCGTCAATTGCGACGACCACGCTGGCCGTGAGCCCGCTGGTCGGTGTGGGGCCGAACATCGCACTCCCGGCATTATAGGTCGTGTTATTTATCTCCACAGTGTGGTTGCCAGGGTTCCACAGGTACATCTGCATACGTGGAGGCGAGCCGTCCAATGGCGTCGCAAAATTGGCGTTATTGAAGGTGGCACCGCCTTTGTCTTGGGCCTCGGCATCGACCGGGTCGCTATCCAAGCCGCCATTGCCGAAATTACTCGCCTGGAAATTTCCGGCCTCCTCATCGAAGCCGTGGAGATAAAGTCTGTCGTGAATAACATTGTTGAAATAGAATAAGTTCTGGACCGCAACTTCCTGATTTTCCGAGGTATAAGGCTGTTGCGCTAGATTGGCCTGAGCGTCGAAGATGCCGTCCGTGACCGCGCTGCCGCCAGGATCTGCCGAATTGCTGTCATCCCAGTCCAGATAGGCGTGCGCATTGTTGCCGGTTATGTTGACTGTGGTCTGGCTACCGTTGAGCCAACCGCTTGGCGACTCGGCATTGCCGGCGCCGGGGCCGGCAACAGGTTCCTGCGGTGTTTCGACCGGATATTCCGAAAAGATATTATAGTTGTCATTGTTGGTGCGCAGCTCGACCTGAAGCACCCGGCCGGTGCCGTCGATCAGCGTGTGGTGCAAGAGATTGCCCTCTTCGGTCCAGGTCTCGACCAGAAAGCCCTCCTCCAGCACGCCGCTTGCCATGGGAATCGCGACGCGCGTTACCGTCGGATCCCGATAGAAGAAATCATTGCCCGAGAAGCGCGTGGCATTGCCATCGCGCGGTCCTTGTAAGAGGCTCACGGAAACCCCAGGATGCACCTCGTCCAACGCGGCATCGAGCGCCGTGGATTCACCGATCGCCGTCGGCATGAGCCCGCCGGAAGACGGCGTCGCCAGGTTCTCGATTAGGTGGACGAGCTCGCCGTCGTCGTTCACCGCGGCCTTGACATAAGTGCCGTAGACCGTGAAGCCTTCGACCTCCTGCGCGAAACGCAGGTGCGTAATGCCCGTGCGCGAAACCCGGCCCGCCTTCTTGACGACCAGGGAGGCGACCGTCTCCGGGAGGAAACCCCGCGAGCGCAGGAAGCTGGCGACGACGGCGGCCGGCGCGGCCTGAGATGGCAAGGACAGGCTCTGCGCGCCCGGTGCGCCAAGGACGTTGGCGCCCCTGGACGAAAAATCGATGGGTCGCTCCTGCGCTTTGGTGGCCCCGGCACAGATCGCGCTCAAGAAACAGACAAAAGTAAGCGTGAAAACCTTGCGCATGAGAAATCTCCCCAAATCACCGTCAACGTGGGCGTGGCCATAATGCTGTCGACACTTTCGCCGTACGACGATCGCCATTTCGTACAATCGCACCATCTCAAAAAAAACAAACTGAGTTCGGATAATTATTTGTCTTTTTACTATTTTTGTCAATAAATAGTTAAATAATATTAACAATTATTAACCATAATTCTTAATACATTTCACGTGATTATTATTGGTCATGGTTATGTTCGGGGTCTTGTCGCGATCGGCCAGTCGGACTTCAAACCGAGTCGCCGGCCGCGTTGGCTAAAGGGCTGGCAGTGATTCGAAAACCGGCTAATATCGCGCCCCAACTGGCATCCAGACACACCGGGGGAGCAAAATAACTTTGGCTGAATTGAGCAACGAACGCGTCGCCTATTTCAATGGCGAGATCCTGCCCGAGAGCCGGGTCGCGATTTCGTTCCGGGACACCGGGTTTCTCTATGGCGACGGGGTGTTCGACACCACCCGCACCTTCGGCCACAAGCCGTTCCGCCTCGACGATCACGTCAAGCGGCTGTTCCGTTCGCTCAAGGCGACCGGCATCGATCCCGGCCTGACCCCGGAGCGGGCGATCGAGATCACCGAGGACGTGCTGGCGCGCAACCTGCACCTGATCGGCGACGACGACGACTACTGGGTGACCCAGCGCGTCACCCGCGGGGTCAAGACCATCGAGGGCGATTTGACCGCGGTCGGCGATCCGACCGTGATCGTCGAGTGCACGCCGCTGCCGATCGCCGCCCGCGCCAGCCTGTTCCGCGACGGCATCGACGTGGTGGTGCCCTCGGTGCGCCGGGTACCGCCGGAGTCGCTGTCGCCCCGGATCAAGACCCAGAACTACCTCAACCTGGTCATGGCCGATCGCGAGGCCAAGGCGCGCACGCCGGATTCCTGGGCCATACTGTTGGACACCAACGGCAACCTCTGCGAGGGCATGGGCTCCAACATCTTCCTGGTGCGTGACGGCCGGTTGATGACCCCCAAGGCGCGCCACGTGCTGCCCGGGGTCAGCCGCCAAACCGTGATCGACGTGGCCGAAACGATCGGCGTGCCGGTCGAGGAGGCCGATCTCGACCTCTACGACGCCTATACCGCCGATGAGATCTTGCTGACCTCGACCAGCCTGTGCCTCTGCGGGGTGCGCGCGATCAACGGCCAGGCGGTTGGCGACGGCGTCCCACCGGGTCCGGTGACCAAGCGCCTGACCGAAGCTTACAAGGACCTGGCCGGCTTCGACTTCGTCGCCCAGTACCTGAACCGGCTGAACGGATAGTCTGCGGAAACGCGGGGGAGGCACCACGTGTCGAACGATGTCATCATTACCTGTGCCGTGACCGGCAGCCACCAGAACTTCCAAAAACACCCGGATTATCCGATCGCGCCCAAACAGATCGCGGCCTCCTGCCTGGAGGCGCGTCAGGCCGGGGCGGCGATCGTCCACGTCCACGTGCGCGATCCGGAAACCGGCGCGCCCGCCGGCGACACTGCGCTTTACCGAGAGGTCGTGGAGCGGATCCGGGACGCCGGCAGCGACGTCCTGATCAACCTGACCACCGGTTTCGGAGGCCGCTTCTCGCCCTCGGAAGACGACCCGCGCCGGGCTGGCCCGGGAACCTCGCTAATCTCGCCGGAGCAGCGGGTCGCTCACGTCGAGGAACTCAAACCCGAGATTTGCAGCCTCGACGTCGGCACCTTCAATTTCGGCGCCAGCGTGTTCATGAACACCCCCGAGCACCTGCGCATCATGGCGGCGCGCATCAAGGCGGCCGGGATCAAGCCCGAGATCGAAGTCTTCGAGCCCGGTCACATTATCTTCGCCAAGCAGATGATCGAAGAGGGCCTGATCGAAGACCCGCCGATGTTTCAGCTCTGCTTGGGCATCCTCTACGCCTCCCCGGCGACCGCCGAGGCGATGACGTTTCTTTGCAGCCTGCTGCCGGAGAGCGCGCGCTGGAGCGCGTTCGGCGTCGGGCGCCGGCAGTTCCCGATCGCCGAGGAAGCGGTCGCCCAGGGCGGCAACCTGCGGGTCGGGCTCGAGGACAATCTCTATCTCGGCAAGGGCGAGTATGCCAGCAACGGCCAGTTGGTCGAAAAGGCGGCGGAAATCGTCCGCGGCGGCGGCGCCGAGCCCGCCGAGCCGGCCCGGGCCCGCGAAATCCTGGGACTCGCCCCTGCCTGATCGGGCAATTTTCCCTTTTTCCGAACCGGTCCGCGCCCGGATCCTGAAACAATTCATACAATTTCCCCTGCCGCGCGACATCGTGCCGGAATCTGGCGCGCGGCCGGTCGCGGCTTGACCCGGAAGCGGGACCGGCAAAAGGCGTCCTGGGTGATGCCGCTCAATTAACCGGGTTTGGATTTCCTGCCGTGATATGATCTATCTCGATTGCGAGATTCCGCAATTCGAAAAAAACTATCGCAGGGAGTGTACGATCATGAGAAATCTGTGTGCCGTTTCCGCCGCTATCGCGCTGGCCATGGGCGCTATCTATTCGAGCTCGGCGCTCGCGGTCAACGACGCGCCGCTAACCGAAAACTGGGCGCCCAGCGAATGGGGGGCGGACGACAAGGCCGGCTCCGTCAACCGCACGACCGCGGCCATCGTGCTCAAGGCGGCCAAGCTGGTCAAACGGGGCAAGGTCGCGACCATGGGCAAGGTCTATCAGCAGGACATGCCGAATTTCGGTACTCGCGGCTGGCGCATGGTTATTCCCGGCCTACCCACGGGCGGGCCCTTTGGACCCGCGGAGATTTTCTATTCCGACGAGTATCTCTCGACCGAAATCGGCCAGGTCGGCACCCAGTTCGACGGGCCCGGCCACATCGGGATCCGAACCTCCAAGGGGATTTTCCACTACAACGGACATTTTTTGGAGGATCCGGACATCGGCACTTACGGCATGGGTCCGCTCGGCGTCGAGCATGTCGCCGAGGTCGGCTTCGTGTGCCGAGGTGTGCTGCTGGATGCGGTCGCCTATAACGGCGGGCCGTTGCCGATCCCGTTGGAAAACAACATGACCGACCCCGGAATCATCACTGCGGAGGACGTCAAGAAGATCGTCAGCAATCAAGGCCTGGACCCGATCGGTGAGGGCGATTGTGTGTTCCTTTACAGCGGACACGGCGATATCTGGCACCCCAAATTGTGGGATACGTTCGATGCGGCCGAGAAGGCGAAACGGTCCGCCGAGTTCAAATCGGGCGAGCCGGGCTTCGGGCTCTCCGCTTGCGACTACATGGCCGAACGCAAGATCATTCTCTGGGGCGCGGACACCTGGGCCTCGGAGGCGGTCGGCAAGGGCTTCGGCGGCGAGAACGCGCAGCCCTTCGAGTGTCACTACAGGATGTTGACTCAGCGCGGCATCTGGAATCTGGAGAACCTGGATTTCTCGCAGTTGATCGCGGACAAGGCTTACGAGTTCCTGTTCGTCTGGTCGCCGCTCAAGATCAAGGGCGGGACCGGCTCGCCCGGCAACCCGATCGCGCTGTACTGAACAGGCCCTCAAACAGATCGCCATCGATCGGGGGTCGGCCGCGCGCCGGCCCCCACCCGGCCCCCCCACCGGGCATCTAATTCGGAAAAATCACTCCTCGCCGCGGCGCAGGCGGTCGATCCGGACCTCGCCCAGGGGTTCGGCGTGTTTGACCCGCAGGCTGTCGCGGAACTCGCGCGCGAAGTCGCGCTGCAGGGCCATGTTGACCGCCATGGTCACGGTCATGGCAATGAGCGCCCCCAGGCTGGCGAGCGCCATGTCCTTGTGGGCGTCCCAAATATCGCCCTGGGTGCCGAGATAGGCCATGCCCAGGTCGCCGCCAACCGTCTCCGCCACCGCCCACTCGACCAGCTCGTAAATCATCGAGGTCGACATGGTGACGTCGAGCGGTAGGAAATAACCCCATAAACCGCGCGCGTCGACCACCCTTAGGAACACTTCGCGGATCGGATAGGCGAGCAGCAGGCCGTAGCTGAAATGCACCAGGCGGTCGAAGTGATTGCGCTCCCAACCCATCATTTCGTTCAGCGAGCCGCCGGTGAGATTTCGGGCCCAGGCGTCGTAGGGCACCTCGGCGTAGGTATAATGCGCGCCCACGGCATGCAGGCAGAGAAACACGAAGATCAGGGTGTAGGAGATTCCCGATAACGGCAGCCGCCTGAAGGAGCCGATCAGGAACCCGGCGAAAACGACGACCAGAATGTTCTCCAGCAGCCAGTCGGCGCGGTCGAACGGCGCGAAGGCGAGCGGTATCCAGAGCGCCAGGTACAGGACCGTCAACAACAGCCGGTAGCGGGCCGAGGACAGGCTCATGCGATCACCGGCATTTCGGGCGCGGCACGGCGTGAGAGCAGCTCGGCGGGCCCCTCGGTGATCGCAATGTTCTCTTCGTGCACCATGAGCTTGCCCGGCGCGAACACCATGCCCGGTTCGATGGTGATCACCATGCCGGGTTCGAGCACGGTAAGGTCGCCGGGCATGTTGGACGGGCCCTCGGTCAACTGCATGCCGAGGCCGTGGCCGAGCCGCCCGACGGTCTCGCCGAGTGCGCCGCCTTGTTCCAGCACCTTCCACATCGCCGCCCAGAGATCTTGGTGGGTCGCTCCGGGCCGGGCCGCGTCGATCCCGGCCTCGGTTGCGTTATAGGCCACCTCGTGGGCGCTCCGGGCCGCCTCGTCGGGCGGGCCAAAGGCGAAGTTGCGGTCGAAGTCGCAGAAATAGCCGTCGAAGGTGGCGCCGGTGTCGATGATCAGCACATCGCCCGCGCCCAGCACCCGGTCGGTTGGGCCCATGATGATGTTGTCGTAGCCGCCCGGGCCCGAGGCGCCGATCAGGTAGGGCGTGGAATCGGCACCGCGGCGCAGCATGTCGAGTTGCAGTTTGCGGCAAACCTCGCGTTCGGTCTCGCCGATGCGCGCCGCCGCCGGCAACGCCTCGAAGGCATCGGAGGCGAGCCCGCAGACGTAACGGATCTTGTCGATCTCCGCCGGCGACTTGACGTTGCGCAACAGCCGGACGATCCCGGTCGCGTCGGCGACCTCGATGTTGCCCAGGCCTTTGACCAGGCGCGCGTAGTCGGCCGCCGGCATTCGCAGGTGGGTCTCGTGGCCGAGCGGCACGCCGACGCGGCCGAAGCGGACCGCCCGCTCGGCCAAGGTGGCGGCGAGCAGGGAGACGCCGTCGTCCTCGGGTTGCGGCGCCGGCCAGGTGCGGATGTCCTCGACCCAGGTCGCGGCCATGCCGGCGGCGCCGATTTCCGGGATCACCGCGATCGGCCGGCCCTCGCACGGCACCACCAGGAACCAGGGCCGGGTCGGACTCTCCCAGAACTGGCTGCGGAAACCCGAGAAATAACGCAGCTCGGGCTCGGTGGTCAGCAGCAGCGCATCGATCTCCCGCGCCGCCATCAGGCGCTGGGCCCGCGCCGTGCGGGCCTCGAACTCGGCCTGTGCAAAACCGCGCGGCGGAGCGTCATCGCGGGTCATGGGGAGATGTTCTCCAATGTTCCTCAAACGATGCCGATCTCGCGATAGGGCACGTTTTCACGCACCCGGGCGTAGCCGAAGCGGGTCAGATCGAGGGTCCCATAGCGGCCGTCCAGGATCAACTCGGCGAGCGCGCGCCCGGCCGCCGGCGCGTGCATGATGCCGTGGCCGGAAAATCCGACCGCCATGTAAACGTTGTCCAGTCCACCGCTCCAAGCCCCGACGATGGCGGTCAGGTCGAGCCGGTTGCGGGCGTAGTGACCGGCCCAACCGCGCTCGAGCTTGAGCCGCTCCAGGGCCGGAATGCGCCGCGCCAGGGCCGGCCAGACCCGCGCCTCGAAATCGTCGGGGGAGACCTCGAAGTCCCAACCCGGCGGCGTCTCCCAGTCGGGCAACCCACCGGCATAACCTTGGCCTTCGGGCCGGAAGGCGAGGTGGGTCTCGGTCTTGATGAACGGCAGCGCCTCGATGTTGCCGGCGGCGCGGAAGAAATAGGTGTCGCGCGACATCGGCTCGACCGGCAGCGCGAGGCCGA